>JAJFLN010000114.1 GCA_021772705.1 Candidatus Cloacimonadota bacterium
GTGACCCACGTAGTAGGAGCCATCGGAACACTCGAGGATGTACAGGAAGAATGGTCTCATGCCTCAAGGGAGCTACGCCATGCCTGGCCCCTCGACAAGCTCGGGGCGAACGGAGGAGGGGACCCCCTGGGTGACATGCACCCCCGATGCGGCTCCAAAGTTGCATCAGTAGTGCATTCATGGTAGAGTTTCCGGCCTTTGGGCAGGCCTGCGACAGGGCCGCCCGGATAAGCGCTACCTTCCATGCAGACCGAGCATTCACCCGACCCGGCCCAGCTCTACGTACGGGCAAACGCCAAGCTGAACCTGTTTCTCAACGTCCATCCGGCGATGCCGGCGATGGAGGGTGGGATGCACCCCATCGAAGGGCTCTTCGCCAGCATCTCCCTGGCTGACGAGATCGTTCTCCGGACACGCCCCGCGCCGGGAGTGGTCCTCCGGAGCGAGTTCGAGTTCGACTGCGAACCGGAGGAGAACCTCTGCCTGCAGGCGGCGCGGCTGTTCCTCCAGGCGATGGCGGATCAGGGTCACCAGGACGCCTCCGGCCTGAGCGGACTGGACATCGATCTGGTGAAGCAGATTCCCATGCTCGCCGGCCTTGGCGGAGGCTCCGCCGATGCCGCCGCCGTCCTGCTCGGTCTCAACGAACTGGCGGATCATGCCCTCTCCCATGAGGATCTGGTGCGGCTGGCCACCCGGGTCGGCTCCGACGTGCCGTTCTGCCTGAAGGGCGGATTGGCCCAGGTCTCAGGCACCGGAGAACAGGTCCAGCCTCTACCCTTCCCCGACAAGCCTCTTCATCTGCTCGTGGTCAAGCCTCCCTGCGATGTCTCCAGCCGATGGGCCTACAGGGCATTCGATGAGTCCCCGCAGCCTCGAATCCTGTCCAGCCTGGAGCCCATCAGACAGGCCGTCGCTGCTGGAGATCCCCGGGCCGTCGCCGGCTTGATTCATAACTCCTTCCAGTCTGTCGTCGAGACCTGCTATCCAGCGATCCGTGTGGCGCGAGAGAAGCTGCTCTGGACGGGCGCTCTGGGCGCGGGAATGTCTGGCAGCGGCGCAGCAGTCTACGGTATCTTTAGTGACGCAGGTCACTGTCAAGACGGGTGGGACCGTCTGGCAGGCCAGTATCCTGCCTGGCCCTGCACTTTGCGGTCTCGCGGTGTCGAGGTCGACTCGGAGGCTGTGGATTGAGCGACGTCCGAAGCATCACGCTGATTGGCTCGACGGGATCCATCGGGACGAGCACCTGCTCCGTGGCCCGGGAGTCCCGGGGTCGGATCCGGATCACCGGCCTGGCGGCGCACCGAAGCTGGGAGAAGATGCGGGATCAGGTCCTGGAGTTCAGACCGGATCACGTGGCTCTGGTGGACGAGGATGCGGCCCGCAAACTCCGGGAGAGCTTGCCGGCGGGAATCGACTGTGAGATTCACAGCGGTGCTGATTCCCTGCGGCATCTGGCGGCCCTGCCCGACACGGACACGGCGATCTGTGCCGTGCTGGGTGCTGCCGGTATCCCGCCAGTGGTCTCCGCCATCAGGGCAGGCAAGGACGTGGGCCTGGCCAACAAGGAGGCACTGGTGGCCGGCGGTGCCTTCATCACCCATTTGGCCCGGGAGCACGGAGTCACTCTGATTCCCATCGACAGCGAGCACTCGGCCATCTTCCAGTGCCTTCGAGGAGAGCGCACGGAGGAGATTCACCAGCTCGTGGTCACTGCCTCCGGCGGGCCCTTCCGGCAGTTCACTCCCGACCGGCTCCAGACCGTTACCCGGGCCGAGGCCCTGGACCACCCCAACTGGGAGATGGGAGAGAAGATTACCATCGACTCCGCCTCCCTGATGAACAAGGGGCTGGAGGTGATCGAGGCTCACTGGCTGTTCGGCCTCGATTATACCGATATCAGGGTTCTGGTTCATCCCCAGAGCATCATCCACAGCATGGTGGAGTTCCGGGACGGCAGCGTTATTGCCCAGCTGGGAATCGCTGACATGAGGACGCCGATCCAGTTTGCGATCAGCTTCCCCGAGCGGTGGGAGATTGGCTACTTGCCTCGTCTCGATCTGGCCCAGATAGGCAGCCTCACATTCGAGGAGCCCGACATGGATCGGTTCCCCTGTCTCGGTCTTGCTTTCAAGTGCGGCAAGCTGGGCGACACCTATCCGACGGTTCTGAACGCGGCGAATGAGATCGCCGTCTCTCGCTTCCTGGCAGATCGAATCACTTTCCTCGATATTCCCAGAGTCATCGAAGGGGTCCTGGAGACCCACGACAGCCTTCCGGCCTCGAGCCTGGAAGAGATCCTCGAGGCCGATGGCTGGGCTCGATCCGAGGCGACCCGCATCGCCGACAGGGTGAGCTGATTCCTGCCCCATGAACACCTACCACAGCATCCACGTCCTGGGAGTGAGCCGGGGCGACGTCCATGCCGGACTGGATAACTACTTCTATCGCCGGTACTACTCCCGATGCCAGGTTCAGCAGGCCACTGCCGAGACCTGGAATCTGGCGGTCTCCGACGTGTCCGGAGGCTGGGTCTCGGTCTTCGACGAGGGCAAGAACTTCCGGCGAGCCCACCGGATTGCCAAGGCCCTCTCGGCATACACCCACGCCCCCACGTTGTGGCTCGGTCTGTTCGAGGACCTGGACTTCTTCTACCAGCTCTTCTACGACGGCAAGATCATCGACGCCTACGACTCTGACCCCTCCGTGTTCGACCCGGAGGAGGGTTTCACGGATCAGCCCAACGGCATCGAATGGCTCCCGGCGGACTTCTCGGATCTCAACCCGAACCGGGACATCGCCGTGCTGGGAAACCCACCGGTCTTCTTCAGCGTGTTCTCGGGTCACGACGAGGGGGAGCCCAAAAGACTCCAGTCGCTCCTGAGCAGGGGCCGGGCATTCCACGGTGAAGGCCTGCAGCCGGAGGATGAGCTGTCCTGGCTCGAAGACGGACTGCCGGCGTTCTCCGAACTCCTCGGTCTGGACCCGGAGCGCACCACCACCGGATTCGACCGTCTGCTGGAACAGGAGTCTCTGCCCTCGTGGCTGGAGCGAGTCAGCTTTCAGCCGCTTCCCAAAGCCGAGCGAGTCAACCGCCCCCCGAAGAGCAAGAGACCGAGGGAGGCATCCTGATGGCAGGAACCCGCGTCGGTTTCGGATTCGACGCCCATCGATTTGCCGCGGATCGCCAGCTGGTACTCGGCGGCGTCCCCATCGATCACCCGTTCGGCCTGGAGGGACACTCCGACGCCGACGTCCTGAGCCACGCTGTGGCGGATGCCTTGCTGGGCGCGGCCTCCCTGGGCGACCTGGGACAGCACTTCCCAGCATCAGAGGAGCGCTGGAGAGGCGCGTCGAGCCTCCTGTTCCTCGAGAAGATTCGAGAGATACTGAACGAAGACGATTTCGAGGTTGTCAACATCGACTGCACCGTGGTGGCCGAAGCACCCAAGCTCCTCCCCCACGTGCCCGAGATTCGGCGGCGTATCGGACTGGCGCTGGGCCTAGAACCCAGCCGGATTGGCGTCAAGGGCAAGACCTGTGAGGGTCTGGGAGCCATTGGCCGTCAAGAAGGCATAGCCGCCTACGCCGTCGCACTGATAGAATGGTCCGCCCGGACAGAGGAAGGATCCCCATGAGCAACACAATAGCGTCCACATCCATGAAAGACTTTCTGGAGAGCCTCACACATCCCCAGGAGGTCAAGAAACTCTCGGTCCCTCAGCTCGAGGAGCTGGCCACGGTCATCCGCGAGAAGTTGATCGAGGTGGTCAGCCAGAACGGAGGCCACCTGGCTCCCAACCTGGGAGTGACGGAGCTGACACTGGCTCTGTTCTCCAAGCTGTCCTTGCCGACCGACGAGATCATCTGGGATGTGGGCCATCAGGCCTATGTCCACAAGCTGCTGACGGGCCGCTATGATCGGTTCCACCTCATCCGGAAGTACCAGGGCCTCTCGGGCTTCCCGAATCGCAGAGAGAGCGAGTACGACAGCTTCGGCACGGCTCATGCCTCCACCAGCATCGCCGCCGCCATGGGCAAGGCCGTCGCCCGGGATTTGAAGGGCTACCGGAACAACATCGTTGCCGTCATCGGCGACGGCGCCCTCACGGGAGGCCTGGCCCACGAAGGCCTGAACAACGCCGGGCTGATGAAGACCAAGCTGCTGGTGGTGCTGAACGACAACTCCATGTCCATCGCCCCCAACGTGGGCGCCTTTCACCACTACCTCGACCGTCTCAGGGTCGACCCGATGTACAAGTCGTCGAAGAACATGGTCAAGGAAGCGGTCCACGCCATCCCCGCCGTCGGTGGAGTCCTGGAAGAGTTCCTGGACAAGATGAAGACGGGCATCAAGGCCATGGCCGTGCCGGGACTCCTCTTCGAGGAGCTGGGCTTCAAGTACCTGGGCCCTGTGGACGGCCACTCGATGGAATCCCTCCTGGAGGAGCTGGACTACGCGTTGGCCGTGGAGGACCAGCCCGTGTTGCTCCACGTGAAGACCACCAAGGGCAAGGGCTACGCCCCGGCGGAGAAGGACAAGCCCAAGTTCCACGGTCTTGGCGCCTTCGACAAGACCACGGGCAAGCCAAAGCCCTCTTCCGGACCTCCTGCCTGGCAGAACGTCTTCGGCAAAGCCCTGGTCGATCTGGCCAAGAAGGACAGCAAGGTCATCGGCATCACGGCGGCCATGCCAGGCGGAACGGGCGTCAGCATGCTCCACGATGAACTGCCGGATCAGTACTTCGACGTCGGTATCGCCGAACAGTACGCCGTCTGCTTCGCTGGCGGTCTGGCCACCTCCGGGATGCACCCCGTGGCGGCGATCTACTCCACGTTTCTCCAGCGAGCCTATGACCAGGTCATCCACGACGTGGCCATTCAAAACCTGCCGGTGGTCTTCGCCATGGACAGGGCAGGTATCGTCGGCGATGACGGACCGACCCACCAGGGGCTTTACGACATCTCCTACCTGCGAGCTGTGCCGAACATGGTGGTGATGGCCCCGGCCGATGGAAACGAGCTGAGGCACATGCTCCACACGGCGGTGTATCACGACGGTCCCTCAGCCATCCGGTACCCCCGAGGCCCCAGCTGCGGCGAGACCTTCGACGCCGAGTTCGAGACCCTGGAGATTGGCAAGGGCGTGGAAGTCCGGGCCGGGGAAGATATGGTCTTCCTGGGATATGGACACATGGTCGAGCACTGTCTGGCAGCGGCCGAGATCTTGGAGAAGGCCGGCATCAACGCCGCCGTGGTCAACCCGAGGTTTGCAAAACCCCTGGATATCGAGTTGATCCTGTCATATGCACGGCGAGGTATGCCGATGGTGACAGTGGAAGAGCACGCGCTGATGGGCGGGTTCGGAAGTGCTGTCTGCGAGATGCTGGCCGACGAGCAGTTCCACGGGACGCCGGTCCTCCGGATCGGAGTTCCAGACGAACTGGTGGAGCACGGAGCCCAGAAGATCTGGCGGGAGCACTACGGTCTCGATGCAGCCGGCATCGCTCGCAGGTCCGAGGAGTGGAAGCGGAATCTGAGCGACAAGGCAGGCAACGGAAGGGACCGGCCGAAGAAAGCCCCCTCGACGGCCCGGAAGCGAGTGCTCGAGCACTCCAACGCCGCGACCAGGAACTGACGCCCAACCTGACTGACCGGACCCAGGCCGATCAGCGATGTGAAGCATCGGTTCGGGGCCATCTCCGGGCAGAGTCCCTGGTTCACACCAGGGACTCTTCTATGCATCTACACGAACTCGGCCCGCTGCTGGCGTCGCCGGATCCAGCCCGCAGACGCCAGGCGCTTCAGCTCTTCCTGGCTTGCCAGGACCCAATCCGTATTCCCCTCCTCATCCATCTGCTGCAGGAGGCTCACACGTCGGCATGGCCCGAGATGATCCGCCAGATCCAGAGCTTCGAGAAGCCCGCCGTGATGCAGGCCCTGACCCAGCTGCTGGAGTCCGATGCCCCCCACCCCGATTCGGCCGTCCTTTTTCTCTCTCTCGCCGTCGACCCGGACTACGACGACCTGGCCCTCGCCGCCCTGCCTGGCGCCGATACTCAGATCCAGGTCGGGCTGCTGCACTCCCTGGCCCGGACGGCCGGTGAGCGTACCGTTGGCCGACTCCGCCCCCTCGCCAGCAGCCTGAAGGGGCTCGCCCGGGCAAACTACGAGAGGCTGTTTCGCTCCAGGGCCGGTATCGCCGGCACCGATTCTCTCCGGACCGAGGCCGAACCCACCACCCCGCCGTCCGTCGCGTTCCGCAACTTCCCCGTCGAGAAGCAGGGCCAGCCCCTGCCCGAAAGTCAGCTCCTGGGTGGCGCCGATCCGGAGACCGGTACTCAATCCCCCGCCGCTGCCTCTCCCGCCCTCAAAGATCGCATTGCCCTGCGCAAGCAGACCCGTCAGCAACAGGTAACTCGTCAATACAGGCTGGAGACGCTTCGCAACGCCTCGGGCACATTCCTCTGGGCCGCCGCCACGGCCATGCTCGCCGTGGCAGCCTGGGAGTCCCTCTCGCTGGAGGGACCGTTGCGCCTTCTCGTGGCCACCTCGTTCCTGAGCTGCACCGCTTTCTGTCTCGCCATGGGACAGCGACTCCACCCGCTGGACCGGACGGCCCTGACTCTCCTGACCCTTGCAGCGGGGATGACCGCTTCCCATCTCGTTCCGGGAGCGGGAAAGCCCGAGCTGTTCCAGTTCATGGGCCGGGGCTCCGAGTTCTGGGCCTCCGTGGTCTGCCTCGCCGCTTCCGTCCTCCTCGCCGGTGTCAGTCTCGTCCAGCGAGAATGGACAGCCCCGGCGAGATTCCTCGGCTTCGGCATTGCCGGTTATGCATCCCTCGGGTTCCTCCAGGCCCTCGTCGAGGGCGCCCCATTCGAGCTCGCCTTCGTCGAGGCCGGCAGTCTGGCCGAAGTCCCCTGGCTCGAGCTGCAGCCCGGTTCGGTGATGACCAACTTCCTGCTGCCTGCAGCGGTGACCCTGGCGGCGCTGCGAATGCTCCGGGGACGAACCCCGTTCCGCTGGGCCGGAGCAGGCGGCGTGATGCTCTTCCTTCTCCTGCCCTTCGTGGCCGGGGGGCTGGCCCTGACCGAGC
>JAJFLN010000115.1 GCA_021772705.1 Candidatus Cloacimonadota bacterium
CATGATATCCAGGAGGATGAGATCCGGTTTGTCTTCCTGGGCCATGCGCATCGCATCGTGGCCATTGTCGGAGCTGAGAACCTTGAAATCCTGCTCCCCTGACAGACAGCGGATAACCAGCTGGATGGTGTCCGGATCGTCGTCGACGATCAGAACGGTCATGATCTGGCCCTCCGGTACCGTGAACTGCATGGGTCGAAGTATAGCCATCGGAACCGTTCGCGACCAGACATCATTACGTTGAATTCGGTCCTGTTTGTACACCTTGGTCTGGAAAGCTGCTCACGCGGATCTGGTACGTCTTTCTTCCTGAGCCTGCCAGAGTTATAATCCCCCTGTCGGGCCTACGAAGCGGAACCTGGAAGGGGTTGAGGGGGAAGGTGCGACAGGTCTCAAAACATCATAAGAACGAAAGGGGGCGGAAGATCCGATGCTCATCAAGGAGCTCGTACGGCAATTCCGCGAACAGAAGGGCTGGAAGCAGATCGACCTGGCTCAGCGTTTGAAGGTCTCACAGAACTACGTGAGCAAGATTGAGCTC
This sequence comes from Candidatus Cloacimonadota bacterium, assembly GCA_021772705.1. GTDB lineage: Bacteria > Muiribacteriota > UBA6191 > JACPRK01 > JACPRK01 > OFTM100. The sequence continues at coordinate 542 of JAJFLN010000115.1, forward strand.
GGTCTTGCCCTGCCGCGCTCGCCTCAATTCAAGCAGAAGCTCGGGAAGATCCTGGGGATCTCGGAGAGGCTGTTGCTGGAGGCCTACGCCGAATCCAAGCTGGCTCCGAAGGAGCTGAGTGCCTTCGAGAAGCGACTGAAACGGACGCTGGAGTTTCAGCAGAAGTCGGCTGAGTTGACAGCACCGGAGCAGGAAATGCTCAGCCGGTTCTCCTCGTTATCAAAGAGGGACCAGAATGAAGTGATCGACTTTATCAACTTCAAGTCCGGCGCCAAGTCCCCAGAAGGGCCGCGTTAGTTTCCGTCCGGAAACTCCCAATCCGTTCGCCCCGACCCTTGGCAAGCTCAGGAGAGGGGCCCCGGCCGCTCCAACACTGGCCCTCTCCTGAGCTTGCCGAAGGGTCGGGGCGAACGGGTTTTCGGATGGGAACTAGTTACTCTTACGCGGCTCCTTAGCCTTCCTTCTCGGTGCTGGCCTCCGGCTCGGGCTCCGGGATTTCGGCGGCCGCCGCGGCCTCCTCCGGGGCCTTGGCTTCTTCGCCCGTATCGGCGGACCCTCCGTGCTCCCTGGCGACCTCGACGTAGTTGAGTCTCAGGTTGGTCAGCTGCGCTTGGAGCATGGAGTTCTCGCGCTCCGTCACGTTTCCCTCTGTCCGGATCTGCAGGACATGAAGGATGTCGATCATGGCCTGAGCCCCTTCGAGGCTGATCTCCTCTTTGTTGGTCACTGGGTTGGCGCGCTTCCCCAGCATGGTCCAGGCGTTCTCGCTGAGCATCATGATCAGGCTCAGCATCATGGCTTCTTTCTCTTCTGCGGATTCGACAGGGCTCATTGGGTTCTCCTTGCCCGGTTCCCGGGACGGGGCCCCCGAGGGGGCACTCACTCCATGTAGAATTCTCTGAGTTTCTTGCTGCGGCTGGGGTGACGAAGCCGGCGGAGGGCCTTGGCCTCGATCTGACGAATTCGCTCTCGGGTCACTCCGAACCGGTGACCGACCTGCTCCAGGGTCATGGGCCATCCGTTGTCCAGACCGAATCGATAACGGATCACTTCATTCTCCCGCTCCGACAGGGAGTCCAGCACGTCACCGATCTGTTCTTTCAGGATGCTTCGATTCGTGGCCTCGTGAGGTGCCACGGCGTGCTGGTCCTTCACGAAGTCGCCCAGGCTGCTGTCGGAGGAATCACTGCCCAGGGGAGTGGCCAGCGAGATGGGATGTGTGGCGGAACGATAGGCATCCTTGATCTTCTCGGTGCTCAGGCCCAGCTCCTCGGCGATCTCCTCGTGGTTGGGTTCTCGACCGAGCTGCTGGGTGAGAATCCGGGCGGTCTTCTTGACCTTCGCGATGGTCTCATTCATGTGAACAGGGACGCGGATGGTCCGTGCCTGATCGGCGATGGCCCGGGTGATGGCCTGCCGGATCCACCAGATCGCATAGGTGCTGAACTTGAACCCCTTGTTGTAGCGGAACTTCTCGACGGCTCGGATGAGTCCCTGATTGCCTTCCTGAAGCAGGTCGAGGAAATGAAGACCCCGGCGGGTGTACTTCTTGGCGACGCTGACGACGAGCCGAAGATTGGCCTCGATGAGCTGGGCCTGGGCGCCGAGATCGTGCTGTTCGATCCGCTTGGCGAGTTCGACCTCTTCCTCTGCCGTGAGGAGAGGCACGTTGCCGATCTCCTGCAGGTAGGCTTTGAGGGAGTCGTCGTAGCGGACATCATCGGAGGTGGAGCCTCGAGCGCTGGCCTCCTCCGTCGCCTTCCCGGCGATAGTGGGCTGCTCGTCCTTATCGCCGACGCGGATTCCCCGCTCCGTCAGGGTACCGACCAGATCCTCGATCTGGTCGGGGGAGAGGCTATCGGGCACCTCATCGATGACATCGGCGAAGGCCAGCTTGTATCCCTTGGCCTCGCCCTTCTTCATCAGACGGTCCAGGATGGAGGCGCTGCCGGGGCCAAGATCATGGGAGTCGTCCGATGCGGCCGCAGCGACGGCCTCGGGCAGCACGTCGATTGCACGCACCGTGTCTTCGTCACCGATCTCTGGCTCGGTGTCATCTACGAGGTTCATCCGGCGGTCGCCTCCGAGGGAACCGGCGCCAGATCGTCCGCCGAAGCGGCTCGACCGTCGCCGGGGTGTGGACGGTGATGGGGTCCGTGGACTGGCGGCCGGGTCCTTCCTGGGGGCTTCATTCCAAACCGTTGTCATTGTGCCGCCAGGGGCTCTGGGCTTCCTGGCCGGGGCGGGAGCCGGTTCAGACTTGATACCCAGTCCGCCGGACTTCGACGCCCGAGTCTTCTTGGCTACCGGTTGTTTCCGGGCCGGCGGCTTAGGAGAAGCCGGGCCTGGAGTGGCCCGAGGAGGCGAGGCTGCCGATTCGGAGGGAGTCTTCGCGGCAGTGGAAGGGGTCTTCTTGACAGGGGTCTTTGGGCTGGCTGACTTCTTTTTTGGTGGCATGACGAAACGGCTCCGAAGCCGGGGATGGATCGGTGGGATAGGGGAATTGGCGCGGAACGGGGCATGATCCTGCTTTCCTTCAAGTGGTCGGCGGGAGCAGGGTTGAGCATACCCAAGGTTCTCGATGAAATCAAGGAGCCCCGGGTCAAGAGAGTTGACGGAGGATGCGACGCCGTGGTATTCGTACCCGAGTCGCGTAGCTTTTCATCTGGAGGTAATTCGGTGGCCACATTCGTGCTTTTTCTTCATATCGTGTTCTGCATTGCGATGATCGTTATCGTTCTGTTGCAGGCTGGCGAGGGAGAAGGTCTCTCCGGCGCATTCGGCGGCGGGGCGTCCAGTGCAATTTTCGGGAAGCGTGGAGCTTCCGGATTCGTGGCCAAGGTGACGACCACTGCTGCCGTCGCGTTCATGCTGACATCATTCATCCTGACCTGGATGGCATCAAGAGACATGATTGAGAAGGACTACAAACCCGTCAGTGAGCAGTCGGCGCCAACGGGCCAGCTTCCGCCTTCGCCTGTCTTCTGAGCCCTTTCGAGGGCAGCAGCATCACCTGAGCCGAGTTCCTCCACTTTCCAGCAGTACCCGGACTGAGCCGTTATCGGACAGCCGGCTGGGTGGAGGATGGATTACCAGAATCAGAGACGAGCTGCAGAAACCGATTCAGCCGACGGGTTGAGACTCTTGTCTTACCCGGTCCTCGGCGGATCTTCGGAACTTCACAATTCGGGCCTCCTGACGGAGGCCGGTCAGTGACCCGGGAGCTCCTTTTCACCTTGGCGGGCGGCGGGCTCATCGGGGCTGTTTGCTTCTGGGCCATCCAGTGGCTGTTCTCTTCGACGACTCTGTCGGCCGCCCGGATGCAGGCCGAGGAGATTCGCGAGACAGCTCGGGAGGAAGCCAAAGCTCTCAAGCAGGAGAGCCAGCTCGCCGTCGACGAGGAGACAGAGCGAAAGCGCAAGGAGTTCGAGAAGGAGTTCCGTCAGCGCCGCAAGGAAGTCGATCGGCTGGAAGAGCGGCTGCTGTCTAAGGAATCCCGCGTCAACAACCGGCTGAATGAGATCAGCAAGCGGGAGACGCGAACCCGGGAAGTCCTGAGGACCTGCGAGTTCCGGGAGGCGGAACTGAAGCGGCTCACGACTGACCAGCGCGAGCGGCTGGAACGAATCAGCGCTTACTCGGCGGAACAGGCCAAGACGGACCTGCTGGACCAGGTACATTCGGAGTGCGAGAAGGAGCTGGCCCTCCGGTACCGCGAGTTCGAGAATCGGTTTCAGGCAATGGCGCAGCAGCGAGCCGTTCGGATTCTCGCCGACGCCATGTGCCGCTGCAAAGTGGACCTGTCTCTGGATCCCCTGGTCAGTATCGTCCGACTGCCTCATGACGAGATGAAGGGCCGGATCATCGGCAGGGAAGGACGAAACATTCGGGCATTCGAGCATCTCGCCGGGGTGGACGTCATTGTGGACGACAGTCCGGGAATCGTTGTTCTGTCGGCGTTCAACCCCTTGAAGCGGGAAATGGCCCGGATGTCGATGGAGAAGCTCGTCGCCGACGGCCGCATTCACCCCACCAAGATCGAACAGGCCCTGGAGCAGGCCCAGAAGGACTTGCAAGACAGCATCCTCGAGAGCGGGGAGCAGGCGGCGCTGAAGTGCGGCATTCACGGCCTCAGCGACAAGCTGATGATGGAGATAGGCAAGCTTCGCTACAAGGTCTCGGAGGGCCAGAACCTCCTGGAGCACTCCATGGAGGTCGCCGACATCGCTGGAACCCTGGCCGCCGAGATCGGGGCCGACGTCATGGTCTGTAAGCGAGCCGGGCTGCTGCACGACATCGGCAAGCTATCGGAGAGTGAGGACGTCCTGACCCATAGCCGGCTTGGCGCCGAGATGGCCCGCAAGCATGGTGAGAAGGAACCCGTGCCGTCCCTCATCGCGAACCATCACGACGAGATCAACTCAGACAACGTGGAGCAGATTCTCCTTCAGATCGCGGATCGCATCTCAGCCAAGCGTCCCGGGGCCAGAAAAGGGGAGTTGACTACCTTCGTGAAGAGGCTGGCTGAAATGGAAGCCGCGGCTCAGGACTTCCCGGGGGTCAAGACGGCGTTCATCCTCCAGTCGGGTCGAGAAATCCGAGTGCTGGTCAAGCCGGAAGAAGTGAGTGACTCCCAGAACCAGAAGCTGGCGGGAGAGATCGCTCGAAGACTCCAGTCCAGCGTCGAGTACCCTGGCACCGTAAAGGTCACGGTCATCCGGGAGATCCGGGCGATGGAGATCGCCAAGTAGCAGAAGCATGCACGCCTGGGTCGAGATAGACCTGGAGGCGATCCGCCAGAACGTGACGGCCATTCGCAGGGCCCTGCGGTTCTCCGTCGACTTCATCGCCATGGTGAAGGGCAACGGATACGGACACGGCGCTCTGGAGGTCTCCCGGGCTGCCCTCGAGGCGGGAGCCACCCATCTGGGGGTCGCCTTCGTCAGCGAGGGCCGGGAGCTCCGGGCTGCAGGGATCTCGGCCCCGATCCTCGTTCTCGGTTCCTTCTCCGAGAGCGAGATCGAGGATCTGCTCACCTACAGGCTGACACCATCCGTGGCGGAACGAGACCTGGCAGCCTCCCTATCGGAAGCCGCCCTGGGTCGAGGCGTTCGCACACCGATCCACATCGAGATCGACACGGGCATGGGGCGCCTGGGGGTCGACTGGCGAGAGGGGGAGGCCCTGGTGGAGGCCATGACAGCTCTACCGGGACTGGCTGTGGAGGGGATCTACACGCACTTTTCGACGGCTGACGAGTCGGACCCCACATTCACCCGGCTCCAGATGAAGCGCTTTCACCAGGTCTCGGAGGGCCTGAAGCAGAGGGGGATCTTCATTCCCTTCCGGCACAACTCGAACAGCGCGGGACTGCTCGGCCATCCCGAGCTGGCACAGGACGCGATTCGCCCAGGCCTGGCCATCTATGGCCTCTATCCGAACAGGCAGGAGAACCCGGCTGTCCTGCTCCAGCCGGCCCTGACCTTCTGCAGCCGGGTGGTCCTGGTGAAGCGGATGGGAGCCGGGACATTCGTCAGCTACAACAGGACGTTCCGGCTGCCCGACCCACGATTCATCGCCACCATCTCCGTCGGATATGCAGACGGCTACCCCAGGAACCTTTCGAATCGTGGCTCCGTGCTCATTCGCGGGGAGCGGTATCCTGTGGTCGGTAACGTGACCATGGACCACATCATGGTGGATCTGGGCCGGGACGCGACGGCTGTGAGCCGGGGAGACCGGGTCACTCTGCTGGGTCGCGACGGATCAGAGTGCATCACGGCGGAGGAAGTGGCCGAGGCCGCTGGGACCATCAACTACGAAGTCACCACACGAATCACCAGCAGAGCCAGGCGGGTGTTCCTGGATCAAGGAACCTCCTGAATGCTCCCGAAGGAAGGCGGCGGACCATGACATTCGAGACCCGGATTCGCCAGGCAGTGTCTCCGGCAGGTTCTCTACTGAGATCCCGGGGCATCACCCTGCTCGCGGTATTCTATGGAGTGACAGGCATTGTCTGCCTGCTCTTCGCCTGTCTCGGCAGCTATCGACCGTCCGGTCACCACCTGGGGCCGGTGCTGTTGCCTCCTGAGGTGGCCCGGCTGTTCCTGGCCCTCTTCGGTGCCGGGTTGCTCTATGTCGGCTGGGGGTTTCTGAGGCTCAAGTCCAGCGCCTGGACCCTGTTCATGACAGCTACCTGGGCCGGCGTGGGCATCCACCTGCTCTGGCTCCTATCGGGCCTGGCTGCTGGAGGTCCCAGTCTGCGGTACCTGGTACACCTTGCTGTTGACGGCGGCCTGTTGGCCTACGTCTACAGCCAGCGGCGGATCTTCATCCACTGACTCTCCGCCAGCTACTCGACGCATCAAGTACGATTTATCCCAAAGGGACCTCCGTGAGCTCTGCGAGTTCTGTGGTCTCCGTGTAACTTCCCGAGTCATCGCGGCGTAAGCCACCCCCTGGGTGACATGAATGAAAAGCGGGCCCTCTGCTTCCGCAGAGAGCCCGCCGGGAGTTGACGCTACTGGCCGAGCCAGCAAGAGATCACTCTATCAGTTGTTGTACTCAGCGTTGAACGCCTTGCAGGCCGCCAGGGAAGCGCGGGCAAGTCGCCGAGTGCTGGCGCTGGCGCCACTATTGATGGAGATTTTCTCGAAGTAAGACATCGTGCTGTCTCCGACCTGACCGATGGCCAGGGCGCCAGCGAGGCGCTGTCGGATGTTGGTGGCGATGATCTTGTTCCGAGTCCAGGAGGCTCCGGCCTTGATGCCGTCCCAGGTCTTCCTGCTGACCCAGACAACTCCGTCGATGGTCTTGTGGGCAACGTACTCGATGCCATTGACGACGACCTTGCCGGCCTCGACAGCCTTCTTGGCAACGAAGACAACGCCCTCTTCCAGCTTCACGAGCACGTAGACGACGTCCTCAATGACCAGGGTTGCCAGGTCGACGACTGCGTCGAAGATGATCTCTCCGGCCTTGATGGCCTGAACTGCGACCCAGCGTACGCCTTCGGCGGTCTTGACGATGACGAACTTGGCGCCCTTGGCGACGTACTTCAGACCGACAACGGCTTCCTCAGCGATCCAGACAACGCCCTGGGCGGTCTTGAAGATGACGAACTGGGTTCCATCAACGACAGTCTTGCCAACAACAATGAAGGGCTTGGCGATCTTCTTGGCGCCCTCGACGAAGGCGGCGCCTTCCTGAGAAGCGGCCTCACCGAGTGCTCCGGAGGCGGTGTGATCGTGAGCCGGGCCAGCGGCCAGGACGAGGGACGGGCTAACAGTAAGGGTCAGGGCCAAGATGGCCAGGACGGCGATGAACGATCTCATTGTGTTCCTCCTTTGGAACGAAGACAGGTAAAACCGCGTGCGTTCACGCGGTCGAATCAATCAGGACTCGGACTACTGAAGTTATGGTACAAATGTTTCCACCCCAATTTAGAGCAAGAAGACTATAGCAAAAGAAACTGGGGGTGCCAAGCCCGAATCTGGCATGACATCCATCAGTCATGATGCGGCCGCTGAGTCACCTTGGCGATGGCGTCGAGAATCTGCTTTGTCGCCGCTTCCTGCTTGGATTTCACGGACTCCGCGGTCTCGGGAAACTTGTAGTACTTGTCGGCCACATATTCCGCCGGCAGGGCGTTGAGGGCGATGGCGGCGATGTCGACGAAGCAATCGGGGCACTTGCAGACATGGGAGTATTCTTCCCGCTGCAGCAGTTCCCGGACCAGCTGGAACACCCGCTCCTCTTGTAGGTTTTCCATATTGCCAATGCTCATGATTCGTCGTGTCCGGCGCGCCGCGTCGCCCCGGGATTCTAGCACGGAGGGTCATTCATAGCCAAGGCCAACCCTTCACGATGGGTGCATGTCACCCAGGGGGTCCCC
>JAJFLN010000116.1 GCA_021772705.1 Candidatus Cloacimonadota bacterium
GAATGACACGCGAAAGCTTGACCTGTTCATCCGGTTCCAGGGGCCAATGACCCCTGGCGGGAGTTCGAGGCAGAGCCCTCGTTTTCAAACATTCCTTCATTAATTCATGGGCATTGCACCTAGCACTACAACGTAACTTGCCTCGTCGCGAGGCCGAGCAAAGGGCGTTCAGGCAAGGCCGCAGGGCCGAAACGCGCGCGGGCGTACTTGAAGTACGTCGAGTACGTTTCGGCCCGAGAACGCAGCATGGATGCCATGTAGCCCTCCGCAGCAGAGGCAAGTTACGTTGTCGTGCTAGGAACGTGTCGGAGAAATGGACCCACGCCGACCTAGGGGCGAAGCCGGAACAGGGAACAGGGTGCCGGAAACAGAGAACAGGGAATTTTCCAGTCGGTGCTGTCCTTTCGGTTCCCTGTTGCCTGCTCTCTGTTCCCTGTTGCCGGTTCAGGCTTCACCCGGAAGACTGCGGAGTTACTCCGGGGGTGCATGTCCCGTAGGGGGTCCCCTGGGTGACATGCACCCGTTACTCCGGCACGCTCCTGGACGCCTCCCTCCGCCGATGTTATAATTCGCGGCTCGTCCCTCCACCGGCTCAACTCGAGCGCCGGTGGCCAGGTAGGACGGGTGGAGGCTCGAAGATGCGGATCTGGAATCGAAAGACAGCTGGATTTCTCCTCATCCTGGCTCTGCCCATGGCGTTGCTCGCCGAGGTGGGCCGCCACGAGGGCGACAAGGTCCTTTACCTGGACAAGTTTACCGGCGATGCGGCGGCCTACGTGTCCGGCGTCGAGGCTGAGAGCAACTCGAGGGGGCTGGTCCTGGCCCCTGGCGAGGATACAGAGTACGTCCGGGCCGGAATGTACGTTTCCGAGACCATGAGGGCTCACCGGTGGTTCCGATCGGTCCAGTCAGGCTGGACCTGTGGTGTGCCGGACGGAACCAGCCTGGACGTGTCCTTCCGCTTCTCCAAGTCCCGGCTGGGTCCCTGGACCCGGTGGTTCGTCATGCCCCCGGAGATGGAGGTCAGCCTGGAGGAGTCTCATCGGTTCATCCAGTTCCGAGCCCGCCTGACCTCCGAGACGGGATACCGGACGCCTCGGCTGGAATCGATCTCGCTTCACTTCGGCGAAGCCCGAGACGAGGAGGAAGGGCTTCCGTCCGGTGAGGTCGTCGAACTGCCCGCACCGGAGATCGTGACCCGGGAGCAGTGGGGCGCCAGGCCTCATCGAGGAGACTATGCTTCTCACGTTCCCAATCGACTGGTGGTACATCACACCAGCTCCCCCTCGGCGGAACAGTACACCGGTTCGAGCACCATCAGAGGTATCCAGAACTACCACATGGATGCCCCGAGCCATGGCTGGGCCGACATCGGTTATCACTTCCTGATCGGCCCCGATGGGCTCATTTATCGGGGACGGCCCGAGACCGTGGTCGGTGCTCACGTGATTCCCAACGCCAACAAGGTGGGAGTCTGCCTCATCGGAGACTTTCAGCCCCCGGGAGCTGATGACTTGACGGCGGAGCAGCGGGCATCTCTGGTGGATTTGCTGTCCTTCCTCGCTGGGCGTTATGGCATCGTTCCCGACGGCATCAAGGGCCATCGAGACTACATGTCGACCAACTGTCCTGGCGGCCGGATCTACGAGCTGCTTCCGGAGCTGCGTCTGGAAGTCGGCGACCGCCTCGGGGGCAGCTAAGGGGCCGCGCAGGAATAAATGCGCAGAAGTCGCGCCCATCTTCAGCCCATCTTCGGCCGCTCCTCAATCGCGAAATCCTCGACGTAGCCCGCTACGCCTCCGGTCCCGCTCGCTCTCATGCCCGGCATGAGCAAGAAGGACCAGCCGAAGCTGGCCCTTCCTTTCAGGACGCGGCGAATCAGCGGCGGTCGAAGATCTCCTTGCCGATGATGACCTTCTGGATTTGCGAGGTTCCCTCGTAGATCTGGATGACCTTGGCGTCGCGCATGAGCTTCTCCACCGGGTACTCCCGGGAGAATCCGTATCCGCCGTGGACCTGGACGGCATCGGTGGCGACCTTCATGGCCATGTCAGCGCAGAAGGACTTGGCGCAGGCCGCGGCCATGGTGTTGCGCTTTCCCTGATCCAGCAACAGTGCGGAGTTCCAGACCAGGAATCTTCCGGCCTGAACGTCCCGGGCCATCTCGGCGATCATGAAGCTGATCGCCTGGTGACGGTAGATCGGGACGCCGAAGGTGGATCGCTCCTTGGCGTAGCGAATGGAGTGCTCCATTGCCGTTCTGGCCAGACCGACGGCCATGGCCGCCACGGCGGGCCGGCTGTAGTCGAAGGCGGTCATGGCGATCTTGAAGCCGTCTCCCTCGTTGCCCAGGAGGTTCTTCTTCGGGACCTTCACGTCTTCGAAGGTGATTCCTCGGGTGTCGGAGGCGCGCTGGCCCATGTTGTTCTCTTTCTTGCCCACCGTGATGCCCGGCGTATCGGCATCGACGATGAAGGCTGACATTCCCTTATGCTTCTTCTCCGGGTCCGTGCTGGTCAGGACAAAGAACCAGTTGGCCACGGAAGCCCCGGTGATCCACATCTTGGAGCCATTCAGGACGTACTCATCACCCACGAGCTCGGCCTTCATGGAGACACCGGAGACGTCGCTTCCGGCCTGAGGCTCCGTGACGGCATAGGCAGCGAATAGATAATCCGTGGCCATCCGTCCCAGGTAATCCTTCTTCTGATCCTCGTTGCCAAAGAGGATCACCGGCGCCTCCGCCAGGTTGTTGACCAGCATGGGGGTGGCCATTCCGGTGCAGCCGGCGCCCACCTCTTCCGAGATCAGGCACTCCTCGAAGGAGCCGAGGCCGGCTCCATCGTAGGCCTCGGGAATATGGACGTTCATCAGTCCGCACTCCCAGGCCTTCTTCAGGATCTCGGAGGGAAACTCACCCGATTCATCATGATCCTTCGCCTTCGGGACTATCTCGTTCTGTGTGAAGTCCCGGACCATCTTCTGGAGTTCAGTCTGCTCCTCGCTGAGGTCGAATGAAACCATCTCTCACGCTCCCTGTTCCAACGGGTCCATGTACTTGGAGGCCAGATTGACGCGCGGCGTCGTGAGAGTCAAGAGGCCGAGGGCTCCCGGAACGAGACGGCGAGGACGAAGGGAGGAGCAAGTCGAACTGGGGGGGGACTGCCACTGTTTTTGGGACACGGAGATCACGGAGGGCACGGAGCCCACAGAGGTGCTGGGTGGAGCGGGCTCGCGTTCCCAATTCCGGCGCACTGGATCGACTCTCAGCCAGATGCCCGGGGACTCGAGTACGAACGCTCTCGAGAAGAACCTCCGTGATCTCCGTGTGCCCTGTGATCTCCGTGTAACCTTCCCTGTCATCGCCGCTGAAGCCGCCCCCTGCATGACATGCTCTCGCCCGGCCAACGGGTGCATGTCCCGTAGGGGGTCCCCTGGCCTATTCCGGATCCG
>JAJFLN010000117.1 GCA_021772705.1 Candidatus Cloacimonadota bacterium
CGAACAGACGGAGGAGCCGGACGAGGCCGCTGCGCTGTGACCGGACGAGTCGCGGCCCGGGTTTCCACCGTGGGCCGTGACGGAGGCGTCGCGGCCGGGGCCGGCCTCCGTGGCGCTGGCGTGGTGCGCAGGGCCGGCTGCGGCGAGGATGAGGCGGCCGGAGTGGCAGGCAGGCGACGAACCACGACTTCCAGAGCACCGTTCTTGGCTTTGATCCGGTTCATGACATTGACGGCGTCCTTCCACTCCATGAACTCTCCGAAGTGAAGGGTGTACCGGTTGTTCTGGGGATCACGAACGGGCCGGAAGCTGAATCCGTCGATGCCAAGACCGACTCCCGTTCGAACGGCCTCGCCAGCACTGGCGAACTGTCCCACACGCAAGGTCATCCGTTCCTGCGGAGCGGGAGGGGGCGGATTCCTGCGGACCATCGTCCCCGGCGAACCCTGAGAAGTGCCGGCAGTCCGCTTCGGCCCAGTGGGCTTCGCCGGAGTCGTCACTGGCCCAGCCGAGGTCGTTGGAGACGGTCGAGGCCCGGAAGACGGCGGGGCGGCGACCACGGGCGGACGGACGGTGGGCGGCGCGGGGCGGGCTGTCGGGCCCGTCCGGGGGGGGCGAGGGCCGGAAGGCGGCGGGGCCGTGGGCACCTTGGCCGTCGCGGCGGTTCCGCCAGAGGCGTCCACGGCGAGATCTACAAGCTCCACGGGGCGATCCGGCGTGGTCATGTGCTTGTAGAAGAACACGCTGGCATAGACAACCAGCACGACGACAACGACCCAAGCCAGAATCGAGATGATCCGGTCGTGCTCTTGATAGTCCCAGGGCGTATTCTGGAGATTCATGACAGCCGAGAAATGCTATCACACACCCGGGATTGCCTCAACATTCATCGGCCCCAGAAGCCCAGGAATGTATGAAGTGACTCTCGACAAGCCGAGGCACCCGGGCACGTAACCTCAGTACTGAGGTGCCAGTGAGTGCTTGGAACCGGTTCGAAGAATCTCGCTGAGAGTCGGTTTCTTCCTGTCCACCGAGAAACCGTTGAAGGTGCCGAATTTCCGAGGCGCCACGGAACCTGAGGATCTGAGGAGGTTCTGAAGGGACTGCTGCACCGTCGCTGTGGCGGCAGGAGCTGTGATTCGAATGTCTCGGGGATCGGCCACCTTCGTCTTCACGCCCTGGGGAGCATTCTCGACTGCTGGAGCCGGGGTCTCCTCGCCGGAGGAAACGTTTCTGGCCTCCAGGGCCTTGCGGGCCTGGTACTTCACCAGGGGCGTCGGGTCCGACAGCAGGGCGTCGAAGGTCTCGCTGCTCACTTCTTGAGTGAAGTCCGAGAGATAGTGAGTTGCGGCGGCTCTCACCAGGAAGCTCGAGTCCCGCAGCCCTTTGGTCAGCACCGGTATCACCAGAGGATTGTGGAGCTTGCCCAGGGTGATGGTGGCAGCGAACCGGACCGCCGTCAGATAGTCGTGAGAGAATCCCTCGAGCCGTTCCCGGGCAGGCAACCCCCCCAGAAAGCCGATGCCCCGGACGGCGATGTATCGGGTGCGCTCGTCCTGAGACGAGTCTCGGGCGATCAGCTCCAACCGACTCAGGACTTCCGCCTTGCGCCGTTTGGGGGAGTACTGGGCCACTTCCAGCTCCAGCTTCTCCAAAAGAGGCAGGGACGGCTCCTGATCCAGGAGCTTCTTGAACTGGGCCGGGTCGATGGGCTCAGATGGGGTGCCGGCGACATTCCGGTCCATGCTCTTCTTCAGATGCTCCCGGACTACGCTCACGGCGTCGGGATGGCTGCTGGCCGACAGGGCGACCATGGCCTCCTCCCGCACCTTGCCCGTGGAGTTCCGATAGATCTCCAGGAGCAGCTCCTGCTGATCCTCCGCCGCTCCCAGTCCTCGGATGCCGAGGATTCGAGCGTACTGAAGTCCCTGCAGGGCCAGGCGCCGAAAGAGCTCCAAAACCCGAGGGTCTTTCTGGCCAATCAACCCTTCGCAGGCTACGTTCTGGACTTCGATCCTGACGTCCTTGGCTGCCTGGAGCAACACGTCGAGATGGATCGGGTCCTTCTCGGCGCCAATCCGCTGTACGGCGACTCGCCGGATTTCGAAGTTTCCGTCCCGGACCATGTTGAGCAACATGGCCAGTGGCTCACGGCCGGGCATGAGACTCAGCTCCGTCACGGCGGACAGCCGTACCGGCACCTGCGGCTCTGTCAGGGCCCAGCGAAGCCGGGTCAAGTCTGCCGCCAGGGTCTCAAGGGCAGGATGTACCTGCGTTGGACTGGGGGCAGCCTCGACTTCAGGGGCCTCATCCACGACCGGTTCCGATTCGGTGATAGCCGCGATCTTCCAGGCCAGAACGGCGATGGAGCCCAGGCTCAAGATTATCTGTGCAAAATAGGTAGCATCCATTGTCATGAACCGCCTCAACGTCAACATCGGACAAACCGCTCCCGCCGCTTAGACCTTTTGTCAGATGTTATGCTGACCTGGAATTCCCCCTCGTCCTCCGGGACCGATCAGATGTCGCGACGAATCGCGAGCACGATGGGACCGGAGGCCCCCAAGGAGCCGCCTCGAGATGGACACCGTTGGTTTCTACTTCAGCCCGACCTTTCTGGAGCACCATCCCGGAGCAGGCCATCCCGAGGGTCCAGATCGACTGCAGCGAGTGCTGGAGGGCATCGACGGGAGCGATCTGGTGCTGGATCGCCACGTGCCCGGTCCCGCCAGCCGGGACGCCCTTTTGAAAGTTCATCGAGAGGCCCATCTGGATCGACTGGAGTCCATCGACGACCGGGGGGGAGGCCGCCTCGATCCCGACACGTCCATGTCCCCCCAGTCCTGGCAAGCCGCCCGGGAAGCGGCGGGAGCCGTGATCGAGGCCGTGGAGGCCGCCATGGACGGCTCCGGTCTGGACCGCGCCTTCTGCGCCGTCAGGCCGCCGGGCCATCACGCCACGGCAGATCGAGCGATGGGATTCTGCCTGCTCAACAACATCGCAGTCGGGGCCGCTCACGCCCTGGGAGCAGGATGCAAACGGGTGGCGATCTTCGATTTCGATGTCCACCACGGCAACGGTACGCAGGACATCTTCTATGAAGAGGCGCGGGTCCTCTATGTCTCGACGCACCAGTGGCCCTTCTACCCGGGAACGGGCAAGGCCGATGAGACCGGTCTGGGCCAGGGTGCCGGCGCGAATCGCAACTTTCCTCTCAACGCCGGGACAGGTGACCGAACCTACTCCAGCCTGCTGGACGAAGAAGTACTGCCGGCCCTGGAACAGTTCGCACCTGATCTGTTGATGCTGTCAGCGGGTTTCGATGCCCACATGCTGGATCCTCTCGGGGGCCTGCAGCTCTCCACCAGCCTCTTCGCGTCCATGACCGAGCGTCTCGTGACCCTGGCTTCCAGGATCTGCGGCGGGCGCATCGTCTCGGTCCTGGAAGGGGGATACGATCGCCCCGCCCTGGCAGAGTCCGTCGTAGCTCACATCGCCGCCCTTGGCACCTCGAGTTGAAACCCCTGCTGTCCGTGGCAGTCACGGGTGAAGCCGCCCCGCTGAGACTTCAGGCAGGGGGGCCGCCTTCATTGAGGGGCAACGGCCATTGGTGATCACGGAGCTCACAGTGGTGACAGAGAACTCAGAGGTCTTGGGTCAAAACGAACCTCCGTGCTCTCTGTGATCTCTGCGAACTCTGTGTAACTTCCTGTGCCATCGCAGCTGAGTCCCCTCCCTCCGGCTCCCCCCGAAATCCGGGTGCATGTCCCGTAGGGGGTCCCC
>JAJFLN010000118.1 GCA_021772705.1 Candidatus Cloacimonadota bacterium
GGGGACCCCCTACGGGACATGCACCCGGAGCCGGCAGGGACCTGTGATATGCTCGGGTCCAATCAGGCCGCCACGAAGGACACGGGGCCGCCGAGGATTGCCAGCTGGAGGCGGTAGGACGCGTGGCGCATCGGACTGACACTCTGGCTGAATCGGAAAGGGGCGACAATGGGGACTCAGGATGCAACCGGGACTGCGGGACCGGCAACGAGTGAAGCTGCCGCCGGTGCGGCCACAGCGCCGGGCAACGGTCGGGCCGGGGGCCAGTCAGGCGATGGACCTCCCAGATCCTACGAGGCCATGTCTTCGGCTCTGGCCGGTCTGAACGAGATGAAGCACAAGGCCGAGGAGCTCCTGGCTGAGATAGCCGAGGGTGTTTCAGGTCCCTGCCCCTTCGAGCGATACTCCCGGAATCCGAACTGGCCCGGCCTTCCTCTGGAGAACCTGCCGAAGAGGGTCGCCGGTCTGCCGCCGAAGGAGATGATGCCTCCCAGGAAGGTGGCGGCGATGTTCGAGCGCGTCATGGAGTACGTCTATTCCCAGTGGGACCTGATTCGCCGCATGAAGGAAACGCCGGATCACTATCGGGCTTTCGGGGGACAGTGGATCGACGTGGATCGTTACATTGCCCGGTTCTGGGAGGACGATACGGAGTTCTGCCGCCAGCTCATCCAGGGATTGCATCCCCTGATCATTCAGACCGTCAATGACATAGATCAGATTCCGGGTGACATGAAGTCTCTCGAGGCTCAAGGCAAGAGCGTGGCGGATCTCATTGCCGAGCGGCGGCTGTTCATGTGTGATTACAGCATCCTGGACGGGGTCGAGCCCTACGCCGGGATGTATTGTTATGCCCCCATCGTTCTGGTCTACAAGGAGCTGCTCGATACCGGTGGCTCCCGGCTTAACTTGCTCGGGATCCAGCTGACTCGCAAGGCGGAGGGCAACGAGGTTTACAGGCCCGGCAGCGACACGCCGAACAAGTATCTGTTCGCGAAGATCCATGCCGCCTGCGCTGATGTGCAGGTGCACCAGTTCATCAGCCACCTGGGGCTGGGGCATTTGGGCATGGAGCCCTTCACGATTGCCCACCGGAATGCATTTCCAGAGCACCACGTCATCGGTAGGCTGCTGGCGCCCCATTTCTCTCAGACTCTGGGCATCAACTACCTGGCACGGCGGACTCTCATCTCCGATACCATGCCCTTCACGGACAGGATCTTCTCCGCTGGCGTCAAGCAGGCCCTGGCAGCCGTACTGAAGGCATGGGGGGCCTACGACTTTGCGAAGCAGAGCTTCCCGGCTCTGCTGGAGGCCCGAGGATTCGACGAGGCTCGCAGTGACGGCTTGAAGGACTACTTCTACCGTGACGATGGTTTCCTGGTCTGGAATGCCATCGAGGAGTACGTCCGGGATGTGGTGGTCAGCACCTATCCCACGGATGAACTGGTAGCGGCGGATCCTGTCCTGCGGGCCTGGGCAAAGGAGAGCACGGACTCCGAGAAGGGGGACATTCCCGGTTTCCCGGCGGCCTTCACTGATAAGGAGCACCTGGTCCAGACCCTGGCGACGATCATCTTCCACGCCAGTGTGCAGCACTCGATCCTTAACTACCCTCAGCTTCGATTCCAAAGCTATGTGCCGAACCGGCCGCCAGCTCTGTTCAAGCCCATGCCCGAGGCCGAGGGGGACATCGATCGGGAGTACATCCAGTCCTCGTTGCCGCCCGATGGCATCGTGCACTTCCAGCTGCTCTTCTCCTATGTGCTCACCTTGCCGTCGGACACTCCGTTGACCTCTATAGATGTCATGAAGCTCGACTGCTCTGACGCCCACCACAGGTTCCACGAGCGGTTGGAGGCGATCGGCCAGACCATTCGCAACCGGAACGCAGCCCTCGTGGCAGAGGGCAAGCCACCCTATGAGTACCTGATCCCCGACAACATCGCGAGCAGCGTCGAGATCTGAGGCGAGGATCGGCCACTACCGGATTGACCCCGCCCTCGTGAGTGGCGACCCGTGAAGGGACGTCACCTCGAGGGCTGGGGCTGTTCCTCCGCGACCGCCGTTGCTGAGTCCGTCTTGGTGTATCTCGACAGGCGCCCGAAGTCGAGGTAGATGGGGTCGATCCAGGCCACGTGCAGGCGAGAGAAAATGGAGCCCAGGAACGCCACGAACAGCGTGACAGCGCCGATCAGCAACCTGCCTGGCCGGGAGTTGTGCCCCACGATCAGCAAGGGCGCACCCAGGGTCATGGCGAGCAACGTGATCCGTCCCGCCCAGCCCCCGTGGGCCAGGTCGCAGTAGTCGATGATGATCACGATCATCGCCAAATGGGCTGCCAGGACTCCTGCGGCCAGGCCGCCAAGGAAGCGAAGTTTCGCGTCCAGATACCAGGCCTTCAAGGGCAACATGGTAGCTACCTGATAGTACTGGAGTAGCTCCTTTCGTCCAGGAGTAGTCGGAGCCCAGGCGTCTTCGATGGCAAGGAAGTCCCAGGGGAGACCGAAGGCGCGCACGTCCTCGACGTCCTTCAAGTCACGCAGGAGTTTCCGCAGGTAGCCATCCTCCTCGGTCATTCGATAGGCGCTCGCCATGAGGCCGTAGGACTCCACCTCACCGAAGGCATCCAGATCGGTGCGAATGGCGGAGAGGGCCTTCTGGATGTCGGCTGGAATGCCGTAGCTGGTCAACTCCACTCCCGAGACGCCGATGAAGCTGGCCTGTCCGTACATGGACTCGTAGCCCAGGGCGTGAACCGGCGGTTCGTTCAGGCCCTTCTTCAGGTGGATGAACATCAGGCCCTCGGCGAGGCGAGCCTCGACCCGGACCCTCAGGTCTTCCACCACGTCGAGCCGGATGCGCTGCTGAAGTACGTCGCTGGCCCGGAGTACGGGCACCAGCACGCCGCCGGAGGGATCGTTTTGACTCTCGCTCTGACCCGATGCATCACTCAGCAGGATGATCGAGCAGTCCTCTTCCAGAAGTCCGTAGACGCCCTGATTGTCATGGACTCCGCCGTCAGCCAGGCGGACGGTCACGCCGGGATACAGGTCCGGCAGGACCACCGGTTCAAAGAGACCGGGCACCGCCGCCGAGGCACAGACTGCACGGCCGAGAGGAAACTCCTGGTAGGGTTCCGGTGCCTCTTCGAACTTCATCCGGCAGAGTTCGTAATTGCAATCCACGTCGCTCATTCGCGGGGGAGGTTCGCCCATCCTGTAGGGCGTGAACTGCCAGTTGTGTCCTGTGTTGAGGGACGTCGCATTCAGCACCAGGGACGGAACCTTGTTCTGCCTTCGCCAGTTGTCGTAGCGCTGATCGAAAGTCTCATCCTCCCCTTTCGGGGAGATTCGAAGTTCGTCGAGCTTGATCGGACCGGTCCGTCCTGGAGCCCTCTGGAAGCCGCCCTTGACCTTGGAGAAGAGATCCTCCTCGAATATCTCCGCTGCCCGTTCCGTCCTGGAGTAGGTTTCGCTGAATGCCATCCGGACGTTGACCCCAAACTCCTTGAACGTACTCATCCGGACGTTCTTCTTCATCAACTCCATGAAGGCGTCCTGAACTCTCTGGACGATGTCGATGTAGTCCTGTTTGGTGATATCCCTGTCCAGCTTCTGTTGCAGCAGTCCCTGGACCTCCAGGTAGTATAGGGCCCCGACAATGGAGCCTCCGGAGACACAGGAGATGACCTCCAGATGGTGCAGCAGATCGCACTCCGCCAGCTTCGCCAGCGTTCCGATGTGATAGAGGGCGGCCCGGAATCCTCCTCCCGAGAAACCGAGACCCACTCTGCCCAGCAGAGCCTCCTTCACGCCTGCGACGCTATCGCCGAGGAGCGCCTCGATGACACTGGCCGCACCGGTCTCTCGCAACGAACTGAGCGTGGCGTCGCCGTGTCCCCGCAAGTGCCAGAGACTCACAATCTGCCTGGCTGTGGCGTCCCGCCCCCAGGGGGGGATGTCGGGAAGCGCCAGGGCCCGGAGAATCCGCTCCCGGGATTCGTCGAACCGCTCCAGACCGAAAAGGGCTTCGGCGAGGGTACCCTGGAGCCACCAATCCCTCGAGGCGGCATCTTCTGAGTCCGCCAATTCGCTGAATCTAGTAACCAAGTCTTCCCGGATCTCTCGAGCCTGGTCCCGGAAGTGGTTGACACGGGCCCGGGCCACTGCCTTCGCGGCCTCATGGGCGCAAGCCATCACGTCGCACAGGAAGGCCGCGTTGATCCCGCACCGCCCCAGGTCCTGGTCGGTGTCGCTCTCGTATCCCCGCAGGTAGAGTTCCTGGGCCATTTCGAGATGGACCTGGCCGGTGGTTGCCTGCCAGAGCATCTTGTGAATGGATCCGGCGATCCCCAGCGTCTCCGGATTGTCGCAGGTCGTCAGGTCGAAGGCTGAGTTCATGATGCGGAGGGCATCGGAAGCCCGAGCCAGAAGACACAGATCCAGGTCCCGGTAGGTGCATCTGGCGTGCTGGTGAGCCAGCCAGGTGTACCACGAGTCCTGCGGGCCGGCGTCACCGGGTAAGGTCCTCCTGATCCGCTTCAAGAGATCTCGGGCCAGGTAGAACTTCCTGGTCCCTTCGAGTGCATGGATCAGGGTTCTGATGTCGGCCTGATCTGAAGGCAATGGCTCACGGCCCGCAAGGATGGCCCTGGCATGCTGAATGGGTTCCGCTTCTCCGGACCACTTCATGGACTTGCTCCCCTTCTTGTTGCACCGAGCGGCCAGTCGACGCCCCAGCGTCCTATCCCCTCACTTGGTACCTGAGGATACCAGAGTCTCAGGAAGCGATGCCTTGAATGGATACCGAGGAGTTTCTGGTTGCTCCTCGGCTCAGGCCGGTGGCAAGGAAGGCAAGATGAAGCAGAACTTGCAGCCCTCTCCCTCGATGCTCTCGACCCAGATCCGTCCACCATGGGCCTTGACGTAGTCCTCACAGATTGCCAGCCCCAGGCCGGTTCCCTGAATTCGCCGGTCAGGTCCAGGAACGCGATGGAATCGATCGAAGACCCGGCCCACCTCCTCGGCGGGCAGACCAGGGCCGTTGTCCTGGATCTCGATCCTGAACGCATCTTCTCCGTCCCGGCAAACAGCCATCCGGATCGAGTCCCCGTCTCGGGAGTACTTGATGGCGTTTCCCACCAGATTGTCCAGGACACGTACCACCTTCATCCGGTCGCAGGTCACCTGGGCGCCGCCAGGCAGAGGTTCCGCCTCCAGTGTCTGGTTCCGCTCTCCAGCTTGCCGCGCCAGATCCCTGGAGCAGTCGATGAGGATCTCGTTCAGGTCGAGAGACTCCAGGGTCAGGCTCGTGCCACCGGAGGTGATCACGAAGTAGTCGAGCATGCTGTCCATCAAACCGATCAGCTTTCGGACCTGCCGCCGCATGATACCGAACATCAGGTCCTGCTTGTCCACGGGCAGACCCTCCTTGGCCAGGGTCTCGATGGCGAGACGGAGGGACCCCAGCGGCGCCCGGGTATCGTGGGCTGCCATGGAGTGAAACTGCTCCCTCATCTCGGCGGCGGCTTGAAGCTGCGACATGGTTCCGTCAAAGCTGATCAGCAGTTGAGACAGGTCCTCCGTGGCCACCCCGTCCATCGTCTCTTTCCCCACCCGGACCGCCAGGTCCCCGGCGGCGAGCCTCTCGAATCCGCTCTGCATGGCTGTGATCACCGAACGGCTCTGCCGGTCCCGGGCGGCTGCAGCTTCCGCGAGACTCCGGACGTCCTCCAGGAGCTTGTGCCGCTCCATGGCGTAGCCCATGACCCGCAAGAGCAGCTTCGAGTTCACCGTGCCCTTGTCAAGAAAGTCCTGAGCGCCCTGCTGCACCGCTAGCAGTGCCTGCCCTTCGTCGCTCTGAGCGGTGAGAACGACGACCGGGACATGATGCCCGGCTTCCTGCAGCCGTCCCAGGGTCTCGAGGCCACGGCTGTCGGGGAGATTGAGATCCAGAAGAACCACGTCGAACACGGTCTCCTGCAGCAGCCTCAGACCGTCGGCGAGACTCTCGGCTCCCTGGACCTGATACGGGGGGCTGCTGTCGTTCCCGTCTCCCCTGCTGGTCAGCATCCGCTGAAGGAATCTGGCCTCCACCGGGTTGTCCTCAATCAGCAGCGCATGCCGCCTCCGGCGACTGTCACTCTCCCCTTGCATCGTCTCCATGTATAGGGGATCGGGTCGGAAGATCCAGGTTGAGGGTGACTTGATTGCCCGGGTTGGGCTCCGGCGGACCGTGATAGACTTCTTGCCGCGAGGGCTTCTGCAGGCCGGGCGAGACTCGGGTGAGCCGTCGAGGGAGGTAATTGAATCCTTTGAACTCAAAAGACCCGACGGCGATTGAGGGACGACTGATGGTCGTCCTCCCGAGCCTGCTGGGGGCACTTGTGCTGTCCGTGGCTGCGGCCTTCTTTACCCTGTCTCCCGCCGGCTCAGTCGCCGTCGTCATGCTGGGGGTGCCGGGATGCTGGCTGGGAAGCCGGAGGCTCCTTGCCTGGCTGACACGGGACCTGAGGGCCCCATTGAAGCAGATTGTGGAGAGCACCCGATCTGCCCTCGATCAGTCGGATTTCTCTCGACCCATGCCGGAGGGGCTGCTGCAGGAGTGGGCCGAGCTGGCGACGGTGATCAACGAACTCCAGACCGTGATTCAGCTCAAGGAGGTGGAACTCGAAAGGGCCCAGGACAGACTGGAGGCCATCGTGTCAGAGCGGACTTCCGAGCTGACCGCTCTCAACGAGGAGCTTAGAGCAGCCAGGGACCGGGCCGAGGCAGGGGCGATGAGCAAGTCCCAGTTCCTGGCCAACATGAGTCATGAGATCCGGACTCCCATGAACGGGATTCTGGGAATGACCGAGCTGTTGCTTCAGTCGAATCTGGAGGGGGAACACCAGGAGTTGCTCCAGACCATCCGGAGCTCGGCCGAGAACCTGCTCGTTGTGATCAATGACGTACTGGACTTCTCCAAGATTGACGCTGGCAAGCTGGAGCTCAACCCCAAACCCTTCTCGCTCCGGGAAGCGATCGCGGCTGCCGTGGGACCTCTGGCACTCCAGGCCGAGAAGAGGGGCCTCGAGCTGGTCCTGTCGTTCCGGCCCGGGACCCCGGATCGGCTGGCTGGCGACGCCATTCGTTTGCGCCAGATTGTCACCAACCTGGTCGGAAACGCGGTGAAGTTCACCGAGACCGGCGAGATCGAGATCACCTGCGACAGGGAGTCCCGGAAGCTGGGTGAATCGACCCTGCTTATCTCCGTCCGGGATACGGGAATCGGTGTGGCTGAAGAGGACTGGCCTTCCATCTTCCGGGCCTTCGAGCAGGCAGATGGATCCTCTGTCCGGCAACATGGCGGCACGGGCCTGGGACTGGCGATCGCTTGTCAGCTGGCGGAGTTGATGGGCGGCCGGCTCTGGATCGAGAGCGAGCCTGGGAAGGGCAGCACATTCCACTTCACGGTTCGCATGAGCTCTCTGTCCGAGGAGGGCCAGGAGGAGGGATACCTGAGTGGCGACGACGTGGCGGCGCCGGGAGTGCTGGTCGTCGAGGACTCCTTGACGGCCCGGGCATCACTCACCTCCATGCTGCAGAGCCTCGGCCTGCCCTTCGCGGAGGCCGGAGACGGTGGGAGTGCCATGGCGACCTTGGATGAAGCCAGGGGCGGTGGGAACCCCTTTCCTGTGGTCCTGGTCGACTCCTCTCTGCCCGGGATGGACGGCGTCGAACTGGCGGCCAGGATCGGTCGCTCGAAAGGCCTCGCGGGGAGCGTTATCCTCATGCTGCCTCAGTCAGAGCGACTGTCCTCGGAAGCTCGCGGCAGAACCTCCGGCGTCCAGTCCTTCGTTTCCAAGCCCGTGGTTCCGGGGGAACTGATCCAGGCCCTGAGAGTTGCTCTGGGAAAGGAAGCTCCTCAGGAACTGAAGGAAGTAACCGGCCTGGATGAGAAGGTTGACGCCCCGGGTCTCCGGATTCTCTTGGTGGAGGACAACCCGGTGAACAGAAAGCTAGCGGTCAGAATGCTTGTTCCGAGAGGACATCGGGTCACGCTGGCGGAGGATGGCGTTCAGGCTGTTCAAGCCGTTGAGAACGGCGAGTTCGATCTGATCCTGATGGACCTGTCCATGCCGCAGATGGACGGCCTGCAAGCGACCGCTGTCATTCGAGGCATGGAGAAGGGGTCCGGAAGGCACATCCGCATTGTTGCCATTACAGCCCATGCCTTGGTCGGGGATCGAGAGCGCTGTCTCGAGGCTGGGATGGATGGCTACCTGACGAAGCCGCTCAGGCTTGCGGAGCTATTCTCCATGGTGGAGGGATCGACGGCGACGTCGCTGCCGAATCCGGAGGACGTCCGGTCCGGGCCGGACCGATCCCTCCACGGGATCTCCAGGAGCGATCTCTTGACCCGGTTCGAGGGCAGCTCGGAGGCCCTGAAGGACATCGCTGAAGTGTTCCTCGAGAACTCCGGGGACTTTGTCGACAAGATCCGGGCGGCCCTGAGCCAGTCCGACGCCGAGGAGCTTCGTCACTGCGCCCACAGTCTGAAGGGGGCGATCACCATCTTCGCCGTGCCGAGTGCCTACGAGGCTGCATTTGAACTGGAGAAGCTCGCCGGAGCGGGCGATCTGGAGGCCGCGGGCGGTCAGGTCGAATCCGTCGTGTCCGAAGTGGAGCGGCTGGAGCAAGCGCTTCGGGAGCTGGCCATCTGAACGGTACCGACGGAGTTCGAGAGAGGGATCGAACACCAAGGGAGGACAATGAAGATCACACCCTATCTTCCAGGTAAGGACCCGGAGCCCGAGAGACGTCGCTGGGGCATCGATGCGATGAAGGCGATGTACGAGTACGACTATGACACCCTGTCGCCGATCCCGATCATCGCCCGAGTGCCGGCACGGGACTACTTCTCTCCGGAGTACAAGGGTAAATCGGACAGGATGCAGATGGAGGGTGGTAGGGCCCTCGCCGCGGGTACCCTGGCCTCTCAGCAGAAGGATGCCGACATCCTGGGGGAGTTCGACCGCCTCGTGGCGCCCTTCAACCGGCCAGCCATGATGCGCGGCCATCTGATGGACCGCATGTTCGCCGAGCAACGACTGGCGGGTGTGAATCCGATGAAGATCGAGAGGCTGCGGGAGATCCCGGCGGAGTTTCCCTTCACCGATGCCCATCTCGCGACGGCTTACGAGAAGTCCCGAAAGCGAAGGATAGAGGACGAGTGTGCCGGCGGCCGCCTCTTCGTCGCCGACTACCGGTACATGGAGGACATCCCGTCAGGCAGCTTCGAGGGAGGAGCCAAATTCCTGCCGGCGCCGCTGGTTCTGTTCTGCTGGAGAGAGAGTGCATTCGGACACCGGGGAGAGCTGGTTCCCATCGGGATTTCGGTCCGTTCCGGCGTCAACGCCGAGAGCCGCGTTCTGACGCCTCGGTGCAATCCCCTTCACTGGAACCTGGCCAAGTTGGCAGTTCAGATTGCCGACGGCAATCACCACCAGATGAGCAGCCATCTGGCCCGGACTCACTTCGTGATGGAGCCCTTTGCAATCGCCACCCCGAGACATCTGAGCTATTGCCATCCGATCTTCCTTCTCCTCCGTCCTCACCTGAGGTTCATGCTGGCCCAGAACAGTTACGGACGGATTGTCCTCATGACGCCCGGCAGAGTCGTCGATCGGCTGCTCGGCGCGTCCCTTGACGGTTCATTCTCGCTCATCGCGAAGGCCTACGAGAGCTGGTCCTTCGACAAGTTCAACCTGCCTGCTGAGCTGGAGATCCGTGGCGTGGGGCCCGATGAGACCCTGCCTCACTATCCCTACCGGGAGGACGCAATCCTGATCTGGGATGCCGTGGAGCGATTCGTCAGCTCCTACCTGAAGCTCTACTACCTCGAGGATTCCGCGGATATCGAGGCTGACGAGGAGCTGCAAGACTGGGCCAGGGAACTCTGCTCCCGGGACGGCGGTCGCGTGAAGGGTTTTCCGGAGTCAATCCGCACGCTGTCGGAGTTGACCACAATACTGACGACGGTGATCTTCACATGCGGACCGCAGCACGCTGCAGTGAACTTTCCCCAGTTCGACTACATGGCTCATGTACCGAACATGCCTCTTGCAGCCTACGCTGAACTGCCCCTGGATGACTCGACGGAGCAGGAGACCTGGAGGAAGGTACTGCCGCCCCGGGACCGTGCAATCGAACAGATCCAGATCACCTTCTCCCTGACCACGTTCCGCCACGACCGGCTGGGGCACTATCTGGACACAGATTTCGAGGACGAACGGGCGATGGAATGTGCCCACCGCTTCAGGCAGGATCTCTATGACGCAGAGGCGATCATCGAGAGCAGGAACGAGACTCGAGTCCTGCCCTATCCCTACCTGCAGCCGTCGCTGATTCCAAACAGCATTGCCATCTAGTTGCGGGAGTCTTCCTGAAGACGCTCCGGGCTGTCCTGACAGAAGCGCAAGAAGCCCCCTGTCATGTGTCAGGCTGCAATCCCGTTTCCTGTAAGGTCTCTCTGCCATGAAGCCGAAACTCCCCTTATGAAACTACAAAGAACGATCGCGGGCGGGGCAATTCTTCTATTCCTGATGAACTTCAATGCCGGCGGCGCCGTCGCAGATGAGGCCAATGCAACTGAGCCCAATACGGAGCCAAAGACTGAAGTGGCTCCGAAGGTTACGCCGCCGGGAATCACTCCTGAGATGCTGGCCGCCATCGCTCCTGAGAAGACACTGAAGCTCTTGCGGCGCACCTACATCTGGGGGGACTACCGGCTCCGGATCCTCCGGGCCGCTCAAGACCGGGTACCGGCCCTCTCTCCAGACAGCATCGATACATCCGCCAACCACCGCCTTCGGCTCGAGGTCTTCAGCCAGCTGACTCCCAGGTTCGGTGCCGGGGTCAGGATGAACACCTTCGCCTCCCGGCTGGGCGATTTCAACACCGCCACCGGCAGCCACATCCTGCCGAGACCCCAGTTCGACAAGCTGTATCTGGGGTACTGGCTCGACGACCGGACGCTGATGAACATCGGGCGGGGACCCTCCCGGCAGTACGAGGCCGACCTGGTAGTCGGTACGGGCCGGTTTGACGAGGACGACTTCAACGCCGACTCCCTGACGATTCACCGGGCCTTCAACAAGAGCACCGATGGTTACGTCATCTACTCACCCACATTCACGACCAATCTGCTTCCTCCCCCGGGGGTTGCGCCCCGGTTCACTTTCCAGGCTTACGCCATCGCCTTTGCCAAGAGATTCAACGACGATACGAAGGCCTACTTCTTCGGCGGCAGCTTCGATCCCCGGAGGGCCTCCTTCGCCACGGGAGGCCAGAAGGCATACCGCCAGGCAGTGCTGCGGATCGACCATCAGTTCACCCCCAAGGTCTCGGCCTTCGCCAGCGGCTCCTTCCAGTTCACCCGGACCAACGGGTTCACCTTCCTTGACGCACCCACAGCGTCGACGGGAGATCGGACCGGCTTCTTCGGCGGCGTCCAGCACGGGAACGCCGACAATCTGGGGGAGAACCAGTTCGAGTTCTACTACACCAAGACCGGAGACGTGGCCACTAGCCTGCTCTCCGAGTTCCCATCCGGCGCCATTCAGTATCGAGTCCAGTGGCAGAAGCAGATCGTGAAGGACATCCGACTGCTCGCCTCCGCCGTACGGAACGTGAACGACAATCTGCCCACAGGCGTGACGCGAAACGACACGGACACGGCCTATCTGCAGGTCTACTCCACCTTCTGAAGCCCGTCCGGCTGGACAGTGTGATGAGCCGGCGGGTAGCCTGGCGATGCCGACGACTTCCAGGTAACAGAAAGGAACCCCCATGTCCGGAACCGCTCACTTCAGTCCCCGCCTCTTCACGTTCCTCAGGAGTCTGAAGCGCCATAACGACCGGGATTGGTTCAAGGTCAACAAGGATCGTTACGAGGAGCACGTGCGGGATCCCATGCTTCACTTCATCGAGGACTTCGGCCCTCGGCTCGAGAAGATCAGCCCCCACTTCCTGGCAGATGCGCGTCCCAGCGGCGGTTCCCTGTTCCGGATCCACCGGGACGTTCGCTTCTCGAAGGACAAGAGTCCCTACAAGACCAACGCCGGGGCCCACTTCAATCACGAAGCCCACCGGAGCGCCCATGCTCCTGGCTTCTATCTGCACCTGGAGTCGAAGGAGGTCTTCGTTGCCGCAGGAGTCTGGCAACCGGACTCGAAGAGCCTTACCCGGATTCGCCTGGCGATCGTCGAGGACCCGAAGCGCTGGAAGCGGGTCACTGCGTCGAAGTCTTTCCTCGCCGCCGGCGCTCTGGGTGGAGATTCCTTGAAGAGGCCTCCGGCCGGGTTCGACAAGGACCATCCGCTCATCCAGGATCTGATGCGCAAGGACTTCTGCGCCGTGGCGACGCTCACTGAAGCCGATGCCTGCGACCCGGACTTCCTGGACCGGTTCACCCGTACCTGCAAGGCCTTCGCCCCCTTCACGCGCTTCTTGACGGAGGCTCTCGGACTGGCCTGGTGAAGGCGGCAACACCTTCCCCCCCTCAGCCGGGTGCAGCTTTCTCGTGATCTTGCGCTGGAGCAAGCTCCCCCCCGTTCACCGAGCCTGTCGCGGGGCCTGAAGGCGAGGACGGCCTCTCGGCAGGCTCGGAGCGCACGGGACCAGAGATAAGGGGACACACGACCCCATCTTGACCACCCCTGGATCAGTTTTTCAGCATTGAAGCGGATCTCCCGGATTCACGTAGATACGCCATGGGGAATCAGTGCCTGCGCCACCGGCCCGTCCTCGGTGAGGTGGCCGAG
>JAJFLN010000119.1 GCA_021772705.1 Candidatus Cloacimonadota bacterium
TTCACAGGCACCTCCTGGCCGCTTGAACACGACCAGCTTGCAGGTGCCTGTTCCTTTATTCAAGGCTCTTCTCAACGATGCATGGATGCCTCAGGGTAGAGCCCCACTACAACAAAATCCGTCTTATCTCACCGGCATTGGCTCCAAGGGACCGCACAGGAATAAGGGCGCGGAAGCCGCGCCCAGATTTGGATCAGATTCGGTTGGTTCGACTGAGCGGGACCGGAGGCGTAGTGGGCTACGTCGAGGATTCCGCGATTGAGGAGCGGCCAAATATGGCCTGAAGATGGGATGCGAAACTGCGTGGTAATTCTTGCGCGGGTCCCAAGATGTCGGTCGAGCCTCGTCAGGTCCGGTGAAGATCGCACCAGGCCATCAGGGCTGCCAGGACCCGGTGACTCTTCTGTGTCAGGGTGGCGTACTCGGCGCGTGAGAGCTCGACCTGGACCCAGGGCATCTCGCTGGAATGGCTTCGAACGATGTGGCCTCCCTTGAAGGGTTCATTTATCTTCACGGGCTGCTCGAAGGCGGCCTGAAAGCAGCGCTGCAGTTCCTCCAACCACTCGTCGGGACAGGTTCCATCGGCGTTGCTGATGCAGACCGCGGGGCGTTCGGAACCGGGGTCCGGTCCCACGGGAGGACCGTGAGCCGCCATGGTATGGCAATCCACACCCAGGATGTGGTCGCCCCCGGCCAGCTCGGTCAGCCGGGCGTGATAGGGCTGGTGGTGCTCCTTGATGAGCCGGGCAGCGATCTCCTCCGGCAGGGCCGGATCGTAGACAGGTACGTTCCAGCATGTGTGAGTCTTGATCACACCATCTTGACGGCGATCGTCAGAGGCCCGATTCATGTCCAGGATGGCTCTGGCCACGTCGGTGGTGACCATGTTCAGGACGTGGGCACCCAGAGGCCGGTAGATCTCCGTGGCCCCTCCATCTCCGTCTTCGTCCACTTCCTGTTTGGTCAGACGACAGAAGGGCTCCACTTCCGGTGGCACGATCCATCCACCGTGAGGAATCGAGATCAGCAGAGGCATCGTCAAGGGCTCTTCCTTTCGACTCGCTTGCCACGAGAGGCTGCTATCTTCCGGGCCCTGGGACCTCTGGCCGAGCCGTCGCGCCTCGGGTCCGCCACACCGGTGAACACATCCCCTTCGCGATAGACCAGCTGAACGCATCCGAGATAGAAGGAGTAGGGCTCCCTTTCATCCATCTCAAAGCGCCTGCGTTTCAGGGCTCGAACCACACCGGGCGTGAATCGCTCCGCCTCGTAGGAGAGCTTTCCCTCCAGTGAGCAGTGAAGCCTGGGGGCGTCCACGGCTTCGAGTGGGGTGAGACTCGAGAGTCGCAGCAAGACCTGGACGATGGCGGAGGTGATCCGCTCGCTGCCCGGAGAGCCGATGGCAAGGTAGGGTTTCTTGCCTTTCAGCAGGATCGACGGAGCGACGCTGGCCCAGGGGACCGCGTTGGGCCTCAAGTAGTAGGGGTGTGAGATCGTCTTGTATTCAAAGGCGCTCATGTAATTGTTGTAAAGAAACCCCAGCTCTGGAGTGGCGACGAAAGATCCGAACACCCGCTCGATGGACTGAGTCAGGGCGACCACGTTTCCAAAGCGATCCATGACCGACAGGTGAGTCGTCTCCCCACTGGTGGGGGGCATCTTTGCCCCCAGCTTCTTGGCGACATCGGCGGCATGTCTCTTGGAGACCATTCGCTTGTTCTGAAGCTGGGGGTAGAAGTTGGGATCGAAGGGGCGGTCGTCCCGATCGATGAGAGCCTGTTGAATGGACCGGGCCACTCGAACAGCACCCTGGGGAGAGTCGAGATCCAGCTCCTCGTCCGAGAAGTGGCTGAGGACGTTCAAGTTCTCCACCAGAGTTCGGCCTGCCGCCGGCGGGGGAAATGTGAACACCCGCAGCCCTCGGAACCGGCAGGACAAGGGCTTTCGTTCGATGGGGCGCGGGACTTGGGCCAGGTCGTCACGTCGCAACAGACCGTCGTTGGCCACCATGTCGTCGTGAATCTGCCGGGCGATGCGGCCGGAGTAGAAGGACTTGATTCCGTACTTGGAAATGCGTCGAAACGTGCGAGCCAGGGCGGGCTGCTTCAAGGTCGATCCGGCAGGATAGGGCCTGCGACCGTCCTGCAGAAAGATAGCCCCGCCGGAGTGGGCCCGCAGGTGCTTCCGCTCCCGCCCCATCAGGCCGTGGAGCAGGTCGCTGACGTAGATGCCGTTCTCAGCAAGCTCGATCGAGGGCTGAAGGACCTTCGACAGTCGCATGGTGCCATACTTCTCCAGAGCATACCGGAGACATGCTGGCGTGCTCGGCACCGTGGTCGCCCGGTGGCCCCGCAACAGCTCGCCATCGGAGAGGCTCTCCGGAGTGGCTCGGTTCGGCGCCCGGGAAGAGCCATCGAGGGCGAACGTCCGGCCAGACTCCGCCAGGTGGATCATCATCATCGTCTGGCCACCCAGACCGCTGGCAGCGGGCTCACAGACTCCAAGGGCGAATGCAGCCGCGATGGCCGCGTCAATGGCGTTGCCGCCGGCCTCGAGCATCCGGACGCCGGCATCGGTGGCCTGGAAGTGAGCCGTCGATACCATGCCTCCCCGGGAGACGGCCACACGCTGAGGCGGCGGCCTCTTGATCTTGGGATCCCGGGCATCCCTGTCACTGCCCGATGCCGCAGGCCTGGTCGTGGTGGCTGCCGGTTTCGACTCTCCGGCTCCGGCGGGCTGGCTGGTCTTCGATGTCCTTGGCGATCTCGACGTTGTCATTCGTCCAGTTCCCCGGCGAGGAACTCGGTCAACAAGAGGGTCCTCTGGATCAGACTGATCCGCTGGATCTTCTCCTCCGGTGTGTTCAGGTTCGCCGCCACGGGACCGATGCCACAGACGACGCTGGAGGCGGAGGGCACCAGGCCGGCGACTGAGGGCCAGACCGAGGCTTCCCTGGCCAGAGGAATCTCCCAGCTCAGGGCCACCTTCTCCAGGGATCGGAACAGCCTCTTGTTGATCTGGCGTTCCGTCATGGGTGGCCGGTTCGAGAGGAGATCGAGCTCCCATTTGTGCCCCTTCTTGCCCAGGATCTGGCGCATTTTCTCCGCCGTCGCTTCCGCCAGCTTGGGATCAGCGTAGGTCAGGAGAAGCGTCGCCTCCACCTGATGGGGCAGCAGC
This sequence comes from Candidatus Cloacimonadota bacterium, assembly GCA_021772705.1. Lineage (GTDB taxonomy): Bacteria > Muiribacteriota > UBA6191 > JACPRK01 > JACPRK01 > OFTM100. The sequence continues at coordinate 3,178 of JAJFLN010000119.1, forward strand.
ATCGGGTGCGCCCGAGTGTGCAGGTGGGATACTGAGATCGACAGGAACTGCTTGCTCGACGACAGGGCGGCGAACTCCTCGAGTCTCTGAGTCGTCCAGCGGAACACGGAGGGACGACGCTCCGGCGCTCCAGGCCTTCGTGGCCTCCCTTCGACATGGAGACGGAACATCTTCTGCCCCCGGCGCCGGGTGATCACCTTGTCCCCCAGGCTGCCAGGACGCAGGACGGCGACCCGCTTCGCCTTGCCAGCGGCGAGACGGATCATCTCACCGCTGTACCTGGCGTCCCGCCCCTCGTCGCTGTAGAACAGGACTCCCGTGGGAATGTGACGCAGCTTCTTGATGTGCCGCAAGGCGGACATGGCGGACTCCAGCGCCACCATGGGTCCTCGTGACGTGCCAATGCCCTCACCGTGGAGCCACTCCGCATCCCGGCGGAACATCTGCCGCGGCGCGGAAGCCTCGAGGGGCACGTCGATGTGTACGACGAACAGGGTCCCGCCCTCGAGACCCTTGTTGGTCTGATAGGTCCAGGTCGACAGGTCGTTGGTAAACTCCTTGACCGGCTTCAACCCCAGGGACTTCATGGTGTCCGCCACTTCCCGAGCTGCCGTCTGCAAGCCGATGGGATCACTGCTGCGGCTGGCGATGCCGGTCCACTCAGACAGCCGCTTCTCGATCCGGTCCCGACGGCCGGTGATGAAGCCGAAGACTCGATCTCGAGTGCTCTCCTTGCTGCCCAAGAGATCCGGGGGCTTGGGAGTACCGAAGTACCGGGCAGCCGCCACTTCGACCAGGCGATTGACCAGGCCAGCGAAGTCGAGACCCACGGCCTCGGCTCCCTGGACATAAGACCCGTGTTCGCCCAGGCTGGGCAGACTGTTGATCTCCAGGACATAGATATTGCCCTCGCCGTCGACACGCATGTCGACACGGGCGCAATCGTAGCAACCGAGGGAGGAGAAGGCGTCCTGGGCGATCTTCCTGGCCCGGGCAGCGAGCTCTTCCGGAATATCGGCAGGGCACTGGACTCCGACCTCTCGCCCCGACTTGCGAGTCTTGTCCTCGTAGGTATAGATCTGCGGCCCATCCTTTCCGAACAGGAGTTCAGCCGCAGGCAGGGCCTCCGGGGGATTGTTGCCCAGGAGGCCAACGTTGATCTCCCTGCCCTCGATGTATCGCTCGGCCAGGACGGGCTGGGCGAACTTGTCGAAGATCACGTCCGCCGCAGTCCGAAGCTCGGCCTCGTCGTTGACGATCTGGATGCCGAAGGAGACGGCCTCGTTCTTGGGCTTCACGATCAGCGGATACTGCAAGTCCGGAGCATCGAAGCCCGGTTCCTGCAGGACGGCAAACTCGGGTGTGGGGACGCCATGGGCCTGGAAGATCATCTTCGCCACGACCTTGTCGAGAGCCAGGGAATGCGCCAAGGGGCCGCTGCCCACATAGGGGATGCCGACCATCTCCAGAATGCCCGGGACGTGGGTGTACCGGGCCTGGCCCTGGATACCGTAGGAGAGGTTGAAGACCATTCCTGGCCGCTCGCCCTTCAACACTCGAGGCATAAAATCCCCCAGCCGGTCTACCAGGTCCTTGTCTCCCTCCAAGGCGATGACCTGATGGCCCCCGCTCTCCAGGGAGGCGACGATCCTCTGGATGCTCTTGAGCCCGTACTTTTCCCGGTTGGGAACTCCGAAGAGATTGATAACACTCTTGCTGTCTCGATTGTAGACAATGGCGACTTTCAAACGGCTACTCTCCTTGTTGGGCGGGAAGGCTCAAGAGTCATCCCGCTGCTTCGAGGCAATGTAGGCCTCTACGTGTGCATCGAGGCGGCCTCTGCCGGCTGCATCGATACCCAGAGCCTCACCGAGCTGATCCATGAGGCTGCGCTCGGAGGATGATACTACACCGTCCTTCAGCGCCATCCGGCAGGCTGCCGCGTAGAGCGTGGCGGCCTTGAGCTCCGAGGTGGTTCGCTTGCCGGCTGCGGCGAACTCGGCCTTCGCCTCTGCCACGAGAGCTGTCTCCCGCTCCCTGGGGAGCTGAAGCACCTGGCGAAGAGCAGCGAAGATCTGAGTCTCTCCGGCGCTCAAAGCTCCGTTGGCGAAGACAGCCCGGACTCCCAAGGAGAACAGACTCTCTGGAGTCAAATCATCAGGAATATCCTTCAGGTCTTTCGACGCTTCTGGCTCGGCCGGTGAGACGGCAGGAGCTGCCGGCCGGGGCATGCCCCGCCTTCCATCGGCCGGGTGCGGCGCCGGAGAAAGAGGCATGGCCGCCACCATCTCTCTCATTGCCAGCGGCGGACCGAGCAGCTCGCCGGCCAGGAGGGCGTGAGCCGGATTGCCCTGAATCCAGGCCGTCAGGGAAGGAGGCAGGCTGCTCTCGCCAGCCTTGCGGACAGCTTCCTGCTTCTCGGCCCGCTGCTTGGCGATGACTTCCAGACGCGCCGGATCCTCCTGACTCCCGGACCCGGCTCCCCACTGGGCACTAGCCCTGTCCTTCTTCCGCCCCTGGGCCTTGTTCTTGCGGCTTCCTCCGGGGCGCCGGCCCTTCTCCTTCTGGTGCAGCTCTTCCTGAAGCTTCAGGCTCTCGGTCCTGGCCTTCCGGATCGCCTCCTTCATGTCCTCGCCGCCGACGCTCTCGAGGGCGTCGACGATCCAGGAATCGAACTTCCCGGCGTTGGAAGCCATGGGTCAGGCCCCCGACTTTCCGCCGGCCTCCAGGCTGCCGCCGTTGCCGGTGGAGTCGGCAAACTGCTCTCTCATCCGGGTGTCGGCCTCGACGTTCTTCATCTTGTAGTAGTCCATCAGCCCCAGGTTGCCTGACCTGAGAGCGTCGGCGATGGCCTTCGGAACCTCACCTTGGGCCTCCACGAGCCGAGCCCTCATCTCCTGCTCCAGGGCGATCATCTCCTGGGTCTTGGCCATGGCCATGGAGCGGCGCTCCTCCGCCTTTGCCTGGGCGATCTTCTTCTCCGCCTCGGCCTGGTCCGTGTGGAGCTGCGCGCCGATGTTACGGCCCACCTCGATGTCGGCGATGTCGATGGAGATGATCTCGAATGCCGTGTTGGCATCCAGACCCTTGCCGAGAATGTCGGTGCTGATCTTGGCCGGGTTGGCCAGGATCTCCTTGTGACTGGTAGCGCTGCCGATGGTGCTGCAGATACCCTCTCCGATGCGGGCCAGGATCGTCTCTTCACCGGCGCCGCCGACGAGCTTGTTGATCTTGGCCTTCACCGTCACATTCGCCGTGGCCTTCACCTCGATGCCGTCCCGGGCCATGGCGTTCATCGGGGGCGTCTTGAGGACGCGAGGCGTCACGCTCATGCTGACGGCGTCCAGGATGTTTCGCCCTGCCAGGTCGATGGCAGCCGCCTCGTTGAAGTTGAGAGAGATGCCTGCCTTGTTGGCCGAGATCAGGGCGTTCACGACCAGGGTCACGTTGCCGTTGGCCAGGAAGTGGGCTTCCAGATCATCGATACCCAGGGAGATACCCGCCTTTTTGCCCTGCACCAGTGGCTTGACGACCTCCGCCTGATCGATGCCGCGAAGGCGCATGCCGATGAGACGCATTGGCGAGACCGACACTCCCGACGAGATAGCCGCCACCCAGAGGCCGATCGGGAAGTAGGCCAGGAGGGTGAAGAAAACGATGATTGCCGCGATGGTGATGCCGATGCCGAAGTTCATTCGAAACTCAACTCCTCTGTGTTGGGGCGACTCAGTTGATGACTTGATGGGCTGCCGCTACCGGCGGTCCGCCTCCCCCATCCGGCGGCGCCTGGTGAGAGGGCTCAGCTCTCGGCGACCCGCTTGACCTGCACCCGGCTGTCCTCGATCCGGACGACCTCGACCTCCGTGCCGCTTTCCAGGAATCCATCGATGGAGACCACATCCATGGAACGTCCATCGAACACGGCCGATCCGGCGGGCCTCAGGTCCGAGCTGGCCAACCCCCGCCGGCCTGACCACTCGTCGTTGTCGAGAAGGTCGGCTTCGGGAGTGATCTGGGCCGAGATGGCCTTGTCGTGCACGAAGGTCTTGCCGAGAGGTGTGGCCAGGAACGCCATGCAGATGCCGTAGCCAGCCACGGAGGACACGCCCAGTCCCGCGGCGGCCAGGGTCATGCCCATCTGCAGCCCCAGAGTGGTGAAGCAGACGTAAAGCCCCCAGGCAACCACACCCAAGCCCAGCAGACCCACCACTCCCGTCCCGGGAATGATGAGCAATTCGACGAAGAGCAAGAGGATGCCCAAGAGGAAGAACAGTCCAATCTCGACGATGCTGCCGGCCTGTTGCATCAGGCCGCCGTCCTCCGCCAGGCAAACTCCGTGTCCCACCAGCAGCGAAAGGGCCAGCACCACACCACAGGTTCGCTGCCAACCATTCTTCAAGATCAGCTGCATCTCGTTCACCTCACTAGCCGTGGTCGTTTCGGCCGGATTCAGCCTACATCGCCACGGCCCTTCCGGACAACACACAATCTTGTTGCCGGATGTTATCCTGGCGAGACCGTGACCCTGCCATTCCAGCTGTTCATCCTGCTTGTCCGGCTCATCCCGATCCCTCTGGGCCGCCAGGCGGCCCGGTGGATCGGGAGATTCGCGTTCCTGGCCATTCCATCCCTCAGGAGGCGGTCTCTCGAGAGCCTGCAAGTCGCTTATGGCAATGACCTTCGGGACGAGGAGATTCGCCGCATCGGAAGGGAGTCTCTCGCCGAGCTGGCCATGACGCTCTTCGAGTTCCTGAAGATGCCCTGGATGAGCGACGAGCAGGCTCTGAGTCTCCTGCCTCTGGAGGGCGAGGAACACCTCGAACCGCTGCGTGGGAAGCCGGCCATTTACATCTCGGGGCACCTGGGAAACGTGATCCTCCTGGGGGTGGCCATGACCCTGCGAGGACACCGGGTTTGCACCGTGGTCCGGCCTTTCACCAGCTCCAACCTGCGGGAAATCGTGGCCCGTGTTTCGAACCGTTTCGGCCTGGGAGCCATCGAGCGGCGGGGGGCCCGTGTGGGCGTCCAGAGCCTGGACGTCCTTCGCCGCGGTGACGTGCTGGGTCTCGTGGTGGACCAGGACGCCGGCAAGCCGGGCATCTTCGTCGACTTCTTCGGCAAGCCAGCCTCCACATTCCTGGGAACGGTCCAGCTCTCGAGAAAGCAACAGGTCCCGGTGGTTCCCATGTTCTGCGTCCGGGCACCCAACGGTCATTTGCGCGCCGTTGTGGAACCGCCGATGAACCTGCGCCGGACCGGGGACCGAGCCACCGACGACCGTCTCGACACTCAAGCCCACGCCGCTCTCCTCGAGAGCTGGGTCCGCCGATACCCGGCCAGCTATCTCTGGCTGCACCGGCGCTGGAAGACGCGGCCGGAACCTACTGAATCTCCGGCCTCGAGTGACCCGCCACGGGAAGCAGCACAGTGAATGCGCAGCCGCCATCAATCAGGTTCTGTGCCCGGATCTTGCCCCCGTGGTTGCGGACGACTCCGTAGCAGACCGAGAGACCCAGGCCCCTGCCCTCTCCGACCTTTCGGTTCGTGACGAAG
>JAJFLN010000120.1 GCA_021772705.1 Candidatus Cloacimonadota bacterium
GCTGGCTTCCTCCGGTCCGCATCTATCACTCCTTTCCGAAGCTCTACCCAACGTCAATACCCAAGGCAGGAGCCGGATGAGTTGAAGCTCACGTCCGGATCTGTGCGGGGGGCGGCCCGTGAGGGCCGTCCTACCGCGACCAGATCCCGTGATGCACCCCGACGGATCGCCGGCCCAGGACTCAGCCTCGGCCTTCGGGCCTGGTTTCGGGGCCGGTCGTGGAAGGGTACGCTCCGGTCTCATCGTGGACCTCTGTACCGACCACGGGGGGGGTGAAGACGCAGACCATCCGGAGCTCTGTCACTGCCGTAAGGACGTGGCGATCGTGGCGGTCGAGGGCGTAGACCGTGCCCGGGACCAAGGGGTGAACTTCGCCCGTGGCCAGGTCCTTCACGTGGCCCGTGCCCTCGATGCAGTAGACCGCCTCCAGGTGGTGGCGGTACTCCATCTCGGTGCTCGTTCCGGCCCGGATCAGGGTGTCGTGGAGCGAGAATCCCATTCCCTCGTCCCTGAGGAGCAGCCGGCGACTCGTCCAGTGGGGCGTGCTCACCTCCCGGTCTGTTCCGATGACGTCGGAGAGCTTCTTCACAATCATTGTGTTCGTCCTTTCCAGGGAGCCCGGGGGTTCACTTGCGGTGGCGTTTCAACGGGCCAACGCGGAATAGGTGCTCAGGCTCGTGCTGACGGGACTTGAACAACCCCGAGGAGATCCAGGGCGTCACATCGCAGTGGGCCCGGTGATCCCGGGCCAGAGACTGAAAGAGCTTTCTCGATGGGATGTTCGACGGTGTCACGGTGGTCTCCAGGTACCGGACTTCCCGGCAAGCCGATACGGAGATCAGCACATGAAGCAGCTTCTTCGCGATGCCCCGGCCCCTCAGGCTCTCCTCCATTCCGATCTGCCACAGGAACATCACGTCCTCCTTTAGCGGCGGCCGATAGGCCGTGGCGAACCCGACGACCCGCCCCTCGTTCTCGACGACCACACAGGTGTCGGCAAAGTGGCTGCAGAGGATCAGGTAGGCGTAGCAAGAGTTCTCGTCCAGCACGCCGGAGTCCTTCACGATCTTCCAGATCGAGTGACCGTCCTCGATCCGGGGATGGCGGAACTCGAGGCCGTTCCAGCTCAGGAGCGAGTTCCCCGTCGAGGGCCGGGGCCGATGCATGGCGCGGGCGGGCGTCGGTGTGGCCGCCGGCCCGGTTACCGGCACAGGAGTCTGCAGGATGGATTCGTTCATGGGTCACCTCGTGGGTCAGGGGGAGTGAAGAAACAGGGAGAGAGTGTCAGGCGGCAGCTCGGCGGATCTCGTCGAATCCGCGTCCGCCGTCACCGCCCGGCTCCTCCTGCAAACGCTTCCAGGTGTGGGAATACAAGGGGTGGTCCTCCCGGTCCCGGACCAGCTCGCGGTGGAGCAGGCCGCAGAGCTCGTCCACCCGGTCGGCATCGGCGACGTAGCTGACGCTGCGATCGTTGGCGGCGTGGGAAACCAGGTGCAGCTCCGTGTCGCCCAGCGCCTCCAGCGCCATCGCGACGCGGGGCAGCTCTCCGCCCACCTCCGTGCCGACCAGGCTGACGGAGCCCACGTCGCGGCGCAGCTCCGGCTCGCAGACCCGGGCCAAGTCTTGAATCAGCCCGTCCAGGCTGTCGCCCAGCTCCGGGTACGCCGACAGGTCGATGGTGGCGCGGATCTCCTCCGGGGAGCTGGCGACCAGATCCATGGAGAGGCCCCGGTTCCCGAAGCAGGAAGCCACCTCCGACATGAAGCTCACCGGCTGCCAGGTCGGCTCCCGCCGCATGGAGACGAGGCAGAGCTTCTTCCTGGAGATCACCGACTTGATCCCGACCTCATCGGTGTCCGGTCGGGTCACGACTCGCGTCCCCTTGACCTCCGGGCGCCGCGTCCAGCCCATGCTCAGAGGTATCTCCCGAGTCCGAAGGGGTTCGAGGGAGCGGGGGTGGAGGACCTTTCCTCCAAGGAAGGCGATGGTCTCGGCCTCCGCATGGGTGAGGGTCCGGAGCAGCCGAGCGTCGTCGTGTTCGTTCGGGTTGGTCGTGAAGACCCCCGGCACGTCGGTCCACACCTCGAGTCTGTCCGCTTCCAGCCGAGACGCCAGACAGGCCGCCGAGGTATCAGACCCACCTCGGCCGAGGAGAACGGTCTCGCCGTTCTCGTTGGATGCGATGAAACCCTGGGTGATCCAGGCCGGTCCGCCAACCGAGGCGAGGCCCCGGGTGAGTGCTTCATCTGGATTGTGATGGCAGGACGCCGAGAGGTAGTCCTCGCTCGGCCCCGAGCTGTCCGGCTCCCTCGCCGAGACCAGCAGCTCCCTCGCATCGATCCAGGTCCCGCCGAGGCCGACCCGGTTCAGGTAGGCGGCGCCGAGGCGCGTCGAGAGGAGCTCGCCGGTGGCCATGGCCTCGGCCCAGACTCGAGGAGGCGTGCGGTCGTGTCTGCGGGCTTCGTGAAGGAGGTTCAAGAGCCTGGCCAGGTCCTCCGCCAGGAGCCACTTCGCTTCGATCTCGAGCTCCCGTCCCAGCTTCAGGTGCCGATCCTCGATGCCCCGGACCAGGTCCCAGAGCCCCGGTCCGCCGGAGGAATGCCGAAGGGTCTCCTCCAGGAGATTCGAGATGCCCGACAGGGCCGAACAGACGAGGAGAGGGCGGATTCCACAGCCGAGGCTTTCCTCCACTATCCGCCTGATGTTCTTCCAGCTGGAGGCGGTGGAGACGCTGGTCCCGCCGAACTTCAGCACTCTCCAGGAGGGCTGTGGAGGTTCGTCGGGAGAGGTGTACTCCTTCTCGACAGTTTGAATTCTCATACCGCTCTTGGATGCTGGATTCATGACTTTACCTCAGGGTTGGGCGTGGCCGAGCTGGATTCCGGGACATTGCAGATGTTATGATTACCATACTATTGATTGTTACAACAACTATAATATGAAAACCCATTGCAGAAGCAAGTATGGATCGCCAGCAGGATCCGGTCGAGGGCCCGCCGGCCAGGAGGTCTCCGTGGAGACAATCGAACAGCTCGAATCCAACGTCCGCAGCTACGTCCGATCATTTCCGACAGTGTTTGTCAGCGCCCGAGGCCACGTGATGATCGACAGGGCCGGAAAGGAGTACATCGATTTCTTCGCTGGCGCCGGGACCTTGAACTACGGGCACAACAACCCCAGGTTGCGGGAAGCGCTCCTCTCATATCTCAGCTCCGAGGGGATCACCCACAGTCTCGACATGGCCACGGGGGCCAAGATCCAGTTCCTGGAGACGCTGAACGAGGTGATCCTCCAGCCGAGGAAGATGTACTACAAGGTGATGTTCCCGGGTCCCACGGGGACCAACGCCGTGGAGTCGGCCCTCAAGCTGGCCCGGAAGGTCACGGGCCGGACTCAAGTGATCGCCTTCACCAACGGCTTCCACGGTATGACCCTCGGCTCCCTGGCCCTGACCTGCAACGGGAAGAAGCGGAGGGGAGCGGGGGTGACGTTGAGTGACGTCACCCACGCCCCCTACGATGGCTACCTCGGCGAGGGTGTCGACACGGCAGCGGCCCTGGACCGGCAGCTGTCGGACCCCAGCGGCGGCCTCAACGCGCCGGCGGCCATCGTCGTTGAGACAGTCCAGGGCGAAGGCGGGATCAACGTCGCATCGGCGAAGTGGCTCCGGAAGATCCAGGACGTGGCGCGGAAGCACGGAGCGTTGCTTGTCCTGGACGACATCCAGGTCGGCTGCGGCAGGACCGGTCCATTCTTCAGCTTCGAAGAGTTCGGCCTCGACCCAGACCTGATCTGCCTCTCCAAGTCTCTCTCTGGCTACGGGTTCCCCTTCGCCATTCTGCTGCTGAAGGGCAAGCACGATATCTGGGAGCCCGGCGAGCACAACGGGACCTTCCGGGGGTTCAATCCGGCCATGGTGACGGCCACGACGGCGTTGAAGCTCTACTGGAGCTCCGACGAGCTGAGCCAGTCCGTCAAGAAGAAGGGCGAGCTGATCCGGGAGCGGCTGGGCGCGATGGCGAGCCGGTGGGGGGGGCAGGTCCGGGGCCGGGGCCTCGTCCAGGGTCTGGCCCTCCCCGACCCCTCTCATGCCGGCGCCATCTCAGCCGCCGCCTTTCGTCGGGGCCTCATCGCCGAGACCTCCGGCTCCCGGGATCAGGTGCTGAAACTGCTGCCTCCCCTGACCCTGCCGGAGAAGGATCTGATGAAGGGCCTGGACATCCTGGAGGAGGCTGCCGGAGAGGTCGTGCACGGCTGAACCGGCGCTTCGGTCCCGAGGCCGACGCCAGCCCCAGGACTCGCCTGGCCTTCCAGCGCGGAGGAGGGGCTCACGGGCGTCGCGCCGCCTCAGGCATGTGGTGCCGCCGGGATCGAGCTCCGGATCGGAGCGACCGGTTCCAGAGGCACCGGATCCCGTTCGGCCAGAAAAGAGGGCCTGGGAGCCTGTCCGGTGAAGGGCTCCACGGGCAGGTTCTCCATGCTGTTGAACACGAAGAAGGCACTGTGTCTGGGATAGGGTGAGATGTTCCCCGCCGAGCCGTGTATCAGGTTGCAGTCGAAGAGGAGGATCGATCCGCTCGGACCCTTGGGTGCGACGAGCCCGAAACGATGGACCAGATCCGTGAGGGCGTCGGTGGAGGGGACGCCGACCTCCTGCTTGCGGAGCGAGGCCCGGTAATGATCCTTCGGAGTCTCACCCACAGTCCGGACATATAGCTTCTGCGACCCGGGCATGACCATGACCGGTCCGTTGAACTCGTTGTTGTCCGACAGCAGAACCGAGATGCTCAGAGCCCGAGGAAGAGGAAGACCGTCTTCGATGTGCCAGGTCTCGAAGTCGGAATGCCAGTAGAATTCCTTGCCCAGGAACCCGGGCTTCAGGTTGATCCGGGACTGATGGATGTAGACTTGGCCACCGAGAAGTTGCTGGGCCGGTCCCAGGAGTCGCGGGTCCCGCACCAGCCGATCGTAGATCGAGCTGGTCTTGTGAATCCGAAACACGGATCGGACAACGTCGGAGTCGGGCTCCCGGACCAGGTCTTCGGGTTCCACGCCCTCACCGCCGGCCAGACGCCGGGCCTCGACGAGGAATTCATCCACCTCCGCTGGCGTCAGCAAGCTCTCGAGAAAGAGAAAGCCCTCCTTATCGTAATGCTTGCTCTGCTCCGGAGCCAGGGGGCTGCCGCCCTCACCCCAGACGACCGGGTCCGGCCGCTCGACTGTTTCACATTTCCGGCCCTGCCGGGACCTGTAGAAGTCGTTGCTGTTGTCCATGAACAATTCTCCTTCCCGTGTTCTTTTTTGTCCTCCAACAGCCCTGCGCTCGTCTACTTCGGCCCGCCGGCGCGTTCCCTGCGGAGCGACTGGCTCCGGCGATCGAACGAGGGGCCATGAGATCACGCAACTGGGGCTCTCCCGCAGAGTTGTAGCCCGATCTCAGGACGGTTGGAGGAGCCATGATACCATGTCACCTGCAACCATCGCTCGACGAATGGATGCATTGGCAATCAATTGACGGCAGAGCCTCCGATATCCAGGCGGATCTTCCAGGACATTCAGACGCTCGAGGTGCGTGAACTCGAGCCCCGATGTGCCATGCTCGATCATCGGCGGGGCCGCGCGACGCAGCTGACCGCGACGCGCTGACCGATTCCGGCTCGTTCCGGCCGTCGCCCCTCCACCCAGACCCGGGTGCGGTGCTAGGCCCAATGCCGGTGAGATAAGACGGATTTTGTTGTAGTGGGGCTCTACCCTGAGGCATCCATGCATCGTTGAGAAGAGCCTTGAATAAAGGAACAGGCACCTGCAAGCTGGTCGTGTTCAAGCGGCCAGGAGGTGCCTGTGAA
>JAJFLN010000013.1 GCA_021772705.1 Candidatus Cloacimonadota bacterium
ACTGAGCCGACGCTGCGCAGCGAGAGCCAAGAAGAACCACCCACCGTGCGATTCCCGTCAACCGGAGTTCTCCTCGTTGGCTGACGCGCTTCCCCTTGCTGCATGAGGTATCTCAACGATCCATCCATGCCTCAGGGCTCTACCCCACACCCCGTTGGGGGAGCCAGCTCCCCCAAACCCCCAATTGGACTGGTGCGACTGAGAGTGCTGATGAACACTTGAATGACATACGAAAGCTCGACCTGTTAATTCATGGGGATTGGTGCTAGACCGAGACCGTGCGATTCTTCGGGCGGGGTGCCGTGGGAGCCGGGGCCGCCGTCGCCGCCGCCAAAATCGCCCTGGCGGCGTTGTATCCCGGTGCGCCCGTCACGCCGCCGCCGGGATGGGTCCCGGCTCCGCACAAGTAGAGGTTCTCGATGGGCGTGCTGTAGCCTCCGTGACCGGGCACGGGACGCATGAACAGGATCTGGTCCAGCCCCATCTGGCCATGGTAGATGCTGCCTTCCCGGAGGCCGAGCCGGTTCTGCAGGTCCAGAGGGGTCAGCATGTCCCGGTGCAGGATCAGTTCACCGATCCCCGGGCAGTGCGGCTTCAGGGTATCCAGGATGTGCTCGGCCAGTTCCCCTCTCTTCTCCTCCCAGCTCGATTCCCGGAGGTGGAAGGGAGCGAACTGCATCTGGACCGACATCACATGTTGCCCCTCCGGCGCCAGGGAGGGGTCCAGGAGCGACGGCAGCGTGATGTACAGATAGGGCTTCGACGAGTATCTCCCGTACTTGGCGTCGTCGTGGGCCTGTTCGAGGTAGTCCAGGCTTGGATTGATAACGATGCCACCCGTCAAATCCTCCGGGTTGGGGGCCGGATCGCCGCTGAAAATGGGCAAGGACTTGAGGGCCAAGTTCAGCTTCGCCGTCGTGCCCTTGAACTTGATGTTCCGGACGGCGCGAACGAACTTCAGCCCGAGCCGCTCGGGGCCAACGAGCTCGAAGAATGTCCGGTAGGGGTCTGCGCTGGAGACGATGCGCTTCGCCGAGATCTTCTCCCCGTTGGAGCAGATCACGCCCCTGGCGACTCCTCGCTCGACACGGATCTTCGAGACTCCCGCACCGGTACGAATGGTGACGCCGAGAGACTCGGCCTTCTTCGCCAGGGCCGACGAGAGCGCTCCCATTCCACCCTGGATCACGCTGGGCGGCGCGAAGCCTGAGGGACCCCCGCCCAGGTTCTGGTACATCAGCATGTACGTGGTCCCGGCAGCCCGAGGGCCCTGGAGGCTCCCGGTCACGGCCTTGCTGCCCAGAGTCCCCTTGACGAAGTCATTCTCGAACCACTCGTCCAGGAAGTCCCGGGCGGGCATGGGCAGGACGCGCAGGAACTCGGGCATGTCTCGCTTGCCCATCTGGCGTAGCTTCCAGGCGACGGGGGCCCAGTCGAGCATTGACCTGGCATCGAGCTGCATGGGATCGATCGGCTTCCTGGCCATGGTCTCCCGAAGCATGTCCGTCATCTTCGAGAAGAACTGGCAGAACTCCCCGTAGCGATCGCTGTCTTTTCGAGAGAGCCGGGCCAGGTTCTCCTGTGTTCGGGTCACATCGGTGTGGAGGGTCAAGGACGGCTCGCCGGCGTTCAGTCCATGGACGATGACGCGACTCTGCTTCGCCACCAGGCCCTGGGCCTCGAGGGCCAGCTCCTCGATGATCTCAGGGCGGAAGAGATGAACGTGATCGGCGCCCAGGTTCATCTTGAAACCGGGGAAGGTCTCCTCCGTCGAGGCGGCTCCGCCCAGCACGCTCCGGGACTCGAGCACCAGCACGTTCTGCCCTGCCCTGGCCAGGTAACAAGCTGCCACGAGGCCGTTGTGCCCGCCCCCGATGATGATGGTGTCGTGACTCGAGGTCATCGCTTCAGATCCTTCAGGATTTCCAGCGCCGCCAGGCGGCCCGGAGCCCCGCAGATTCCGCCCCCAGGATGGGTCGCGGAGCCGCACTGATAATAGCTCTCGATAGGTGTCCGGTACTGCGCCAATCCGGCCGCGGGCCGCAGGAAGAACAGCTGTGACAGGGAGAGCTCGCCCTGGAATATGTTGCCCTGAGTCAGCCCTGTCATCTGTTCGATGTCCCAGGGCGACAGCACCTGCCGGTGCAAGATCATGTCCTTCAGGTTGGGGATGTACTCGGCCAGGGTGTCCACCACGGCGTCCCCGAATGCCTCTCGCTTCTCTTCCCAGGTGCCTTCCGCCAGAAAGTACGGTGCGTATTGGACGAAGCAGCTCATCACGTGCTTGCCCGGGGGAGCCATGTCCGGGTCGATCATGGAGGGGATGATCGTGTCCATGAAGGGATGGCGAGAGAAGTTGCCGTATTTGGCATCGTCGTAGGCGAGCTCCATGTAGTCCTGGGACGGGCTGATCGAAATGGCCCCTCGCAGGTGCTCTCCCCGGCCAGGCATGCAAGGAAGATCCGGAAGACCGTCCAAGGCCAGGTTCACCTTCCCGGAGGACCCGATGGTATTGAAGTTGCGAATTGAATCGGTCAACTCCTCCGGGAGGAGACCGTCATCGATCAGTCTCAGGAACGTCCACTTCGGGTCCAAGCTCGACGCGATGGTGGTGCCCAGTACTTCGTCGCCGTTCTCGAGTACAACTCCCGTGGCCCGGTTGTTCTTCACCAGGACCTTCGAGACACCCGCCTCGGTGCGGATCTCGACGCCGGAGGCCTCGGCGCTGCGTGCGATGCAGTCGGCGATAGCGCCGGTTCCACCCTTCTGAAATCCCCAGGCCCGGGCCACGCCGTCCACCTCTCCCATGTAATGGTGAAGCAGGACATAGGCCGTACCCGGCGACCGCGGCCCCAGGTTGGTGCCGATGATGCCGCTGGCCGACAGGGTCGCCTTCAGGGGATCGCTCTCGAACCACTCTTCCAGGAAATCGGCGGAGCTCATGGTCATCAGCTTGCTGAGGGTGTAGAAATCCTGGGTGCTCAGCCCCAACATGTGCTTCGCCAGCTTCAGCAGTCCGTTCAGGTCCCGGAACTTCAGCGATGTCGGGTCTGGCGGAATGATCCCGAGCATGAACCGGACAGCCCGAGCCATGAAGTACATCGTGCGGCTGTAGTCGCTGTAGGCCTCGGCGTCACGGAGGGAGAACTTGGCGATCTCCCGGAAAGTCCGGTGACCGTCGGGACCCCGGTAAAGGCACCGGCCGTCGGGCAGCGGCGTCAGCGTCGACTCCAGCGGCAGGACCTTCAGTCCGTACCTGGGCAAGTCCAGTTCCCGGATGATCTCCGGGCGCAGCAGGCTGACCACGTAGGAGAACACGGAGAACTTGAACCCGGGCAGAAGCTCCTCCGTGACCGTGGCGCCACCGACCAGGTAACGTTTCTCCAGGACCAGCACCTTCAGACCCGCCCTGGCCAGATAGGCGGCGGAGACCAAGCCGTTGTGGCCCCCGCCGATGAGGATCACGTCGTAGGACTCAGACATCGAAGTCCTTTCGCTTCAACGGCGAGGAGTAGAACGGAAGGCTCGAGATCGCACCGGAGGTCCTCTTGCGGACATGATCGACGGTGATCTCCACCTCGACCCGGGCGCCCTCGTAAGCGAACTGCTGCTCGATGGTGCCGATGCCGATGTACTTCTTGATCAGAGGCGAGTAGCACTTGCTGGTGATCCTGCCGACCTGTCGCTCGCCAACATAGATCGGCGTCGTGTCGCGGCATGGCAGACTGGACACCTGAGGCGGCAATCCGACCTGTTCATAGGAAGCTTCCAGGTCCAGCCAGTCGATGTCGACACCGACGAACCTCGAGGATGTGGGCTGCACGTTCTTCTTCTCTTTCGCCAGCGCCGCCTTGCCGATGAAGTCCCGCTTCTTCAGATCCACCGTCCACCCCAGGGATATTTCGTAGGGCGAGGACTTCTGAGACTCGATGACCGCGTGATTAGCGGAGTGATAGTCCACCTCCGCCATGATCAGCCCCGCCTCGATGCGAGCCTGATCGAGGGCATGGATGCCGATCAGCGCCATCCCGTGGTTCTCTCCCGCCTTCGTGATCCGGTCCCAGAACGGCTCGGCGTGGGCCGCGTCCATCCAGATCTCGTAGCCTAGATCGCCCGTGTAGCCCGTGCGGGTGACGGTGATGCTGAAGCCGTCCACCTCGGTCTCGAGGAGGTAGAAGAACTTCAGCGACGCCATGGCCGCCGGATCCACCAGCTCCGAGAGGATCGCCTGCGACCTGGGGCCCTGCAAGGCGACGGCGGCGATGCTGTCCGTCACGTCCTTTACTTCGGCGTCCATCATGAAGCCACAGTCCTCGAACCACCTCAGATGGGCCTCGGCGCAGGTCACGCGGAACCGGTCGTCGCCGAGCCGCCACACCGTCCCGTCGTCCACGACCTTGCCGTCGTCGTCGCACCAGGGCGTGTAGTAGACCTGACCCCGCTTGCACTTGGCGATGTTGCGCGTGATGACGCGGTTGATGAGCTTCTCCGCGTCCTTGCCGGTGACGTCGTACTTGAAGAGCGGCGAGATATCCAGCAGCCCGGCGGAGTCACGAATGGAGAAGTACTCGTGGTCGTGATTCGTGCCGTACTGGCTGACGGCCCACTTGCCGGCCCAATCGCGCCACTGATGATTAGGGCAGTGCTCTGCCAGCCTGGCGTAGAACGGTGTCGGTATTGGCATTCGAAGTCCCGTGGGCAACCGAGAAGGGTGGATACGGCCCACCGTCGAGTGAATCATAGCTCCAGGCGAGTTGAAAGGAAAAAGACGGGTGCATGTCCCGTAGGGGGTCCCCTGGCCTATTCCGGATCCGTTCGTCCCGAGCTTGTCGAGGGGCCCACAGGCGCTTGCTTCGGCGTTTTGGCCTTGGCCAGTTCGCGCAGCTTTTCCCAATCCTCGGCTATCAAG
>JAJFLN010000121.1 GCA_021772705.1 Candidatus Cloacimonadota bacterium
ACATCATCCTATTCCAGGACGCGGACCTGGAGCTGGACCCGGCTGAGTATCCCAAGCTCCTGGCGCCCATCCTCTCAGGTGAGTCAGTTGTGGTGTATGGCAGCCGGGACTACTGGAACGTGCCGGGAAGTCACTGGTCGAGTCGACTGGCCAACGGCTCTCTCGCAGTCCTGACCAGCGTGCTCTACGGGCAGGTCATCACGGACATGGAGACGGCCTACAAGGTCATGCGCCGGGAGGCGGTGAAGCCCCTGCTGCTGAACTCGAACCGGTTCGACATCGAGCCGGAGATCACCTCGAAGCTCCGGCGGGCGGGTCACTCCATCCAGGAAGTGCCGATCGAGTACACCCCCAGGAGCTGGCTGGAGGGCAAGAAGATCCGCTGGCAGGACGGAGTCATCGCTGTCTGGACTCTCTTGAAGTGCCGCCTGTTGCCCATGTCTCAGGTGGCTGGAGTCGGGTTCAAGACCCAGGAACAGAAGGTACCTCACTCAGGCGCCGAGACCGTCCCGGAGACTGCAGAAGTCACCCAGCCCATGCCGGTCGAAACCGCCGGCAGTGATGCCTCAGACCAGAGCCGAGGCGATGAGGAGAGCGGGGCTTCCTCCAGAACGGAGCCACCCGGGCCCGGTTCGGGGAACAGGGCGGCCCAGCTGCTGATGCCCATTCTATTGATCGCCGTACTCATGGGTGCCGCCGTGGCGATGGCCATCTGGTCGGCGGAACAGCGAGTGGAGAGGGAGCGGAGACGACCCACCCTGGGCAAGAGCCAGGTCCGGATTCTCACCCAGGAGGATCGGATCGAAGTGATGGAGGACGGCCGCTGCGAGTGGCAACGCTGCATTCTGGTGGAAAACCAAGGAGCCCAACGGACCGTGGAGATTCCCGTGGTCTATCCCCAAGGTTCCTACCTGCCATTCGAGGCCGCCGATGGGGAGGACCGCCTCCTCAAGCTGAGCATCAAGCCCGTTCCCTGGGGGCTGCGACTCACCATCGCCCCTGTGGTTCCCTTGGCCGAAGGGGCCCAGATGCGGATCTGCATCTACACCACCGTGCGTGGTCTGATTCGCACCGGCGAGCCCGGTGGCGGCCTGGCGAAGCTGGCCCTGCCTTGCGACGCCATCACGTCAACGAAATGGAAGGAGTCTCTCTGGGTACGCCTGCCCGGGACCGTCACGGAGGGGCTCGAGCCAGCCGGAGTTCCGTGGGCGAACCGGATCGACACGCCCTCCGGCGTGGCCCTGGTCTGGCCCGAGCTGACCACCCAGATTCCCGGCGCCGTCGTGGGGGTTTCGTTCCCGGCGTCGGCGCTGTCCGGTACGGTTCCCTCCCGGGATCCCTTCTCTTCGGCGCGACTGATCCGGGCCGGCGTGATCCTCTTCTTCTTCTCTCTGGCCATGGCCTGGTTCCTCTGGACCCGGTCCTCTCGATGGCACGAGCTCATCCTGATGCTGGTGATGCTCGCCCAGATGGTGCTGTTCCTGCAGCCCATGCTGCTGGAGGACAATCTGGGATACATGGCCTATGTCCGCAGCCTGTGGTTCGACGGCGATTTCGACATGCTGAACGAATACAAGCTCTACAACCCCTACGGCATCTTCACGCCTCCGCCGCTGGAGCCGCCAGGGCCGACGGGGGCGGCGATCCTCCATGCCCCGTTCTTCGCCCTGGGCGATCTGCTGCAGCGCCTCCTGGAAGCAGGCGGCTGGCACCATCCGAGGAATGGCTTCTCCTTCCCCTACCTCATCTCCATTGCCGCCGGTTGTTTCCTGTATTGCTTCGGCGCCCTGCTCTTCTCCTACCGCATCGCCCGGGACATCGTCGGCGCCAGGCCCGCGATCGCCGCCACCCTGGGCATCGCCATGGGCACGAACCTGTTCCTGATCACCTACTTCTGGATCGCCGCGACACATGCTCCCTCCGTGTTCCTCGTATCCGCCTTTCTATATCTCTGGTGGCAAACCCGGAATCGGCCCAAGGAGGCACCCTGGCTGCTGCTGGGCCTCATCGGCGGCCTGGCGGGGCAGACTCGCTACCAGAACCTGGCATTCCTGGGTCTACCGATCCTGGATCTCTTCCTGCCGGAATTGCTGTTCGGCAAGCGAGCAAGCCGGGAGCGAGCCAGCCTGGGTCAACTGACTCTCTATGGCTTTGGCGCCCTTCTCGGCATGTCCATGCAGCTGCTGCTCTGGTCCATCCTTCAGGGCAAGCCGGTGGTGGACAACTACGGTGTCGGCAAGGGCCGGTTCGGAGAGACCCTGGTTCGATTCGGAAAGCTGATCCTCGGACGGGGGGACTGGGATGACCACAACGGGCTGTTCACAGCAATGCCGCTCCTGGCCTGCGGTTGGATCGCCCTGATCATTTCCCTGCCAAAGCTCTGCCGGTTCCAGCGACTGCTGGTGGCCATGCTAGCGGTTCAGCTTGCCGCAGTGTCGTCCTACGAGATCTACTGGGGAAGGCTGCTTTACGGGTCGGCTTACCTGGTCAACTGCACACTCATCTCCGTGCTGGGTCTGGCCTGGTTCCTGAGGGGAGCCAGAACGGTGAAGGTCCCCCGCATCCTGCTGGTGGCCATGCTCGTCGCCGGGTCTGTGTTTCATTTCTGGCTCGAAACCAAACAGCAGGCCTTCGAGCAGATGGACTTCTCGGGAGGCACGAGCCACGTGTTCAAGCTCGACCGCCTCTACCGGCTGCCGGAGGCAATCGACAGCAGCATGTTCCGTGTGGAGTCCGGCAACTTCGGCCACTTCTTCCGGGAGTTGATGACCCCCGGCGGCGAGACGATCCCCACCCTGATGGTGATAGCTGGAACGGCCGTTCTAATGATGGGATTGCTCCTCTGTCCCGCAGGGGCGATTCGTCAAAGCGCCGGTGTCGTCCTGACACTTGCGCTGATCATGGTGAATGTGATGGCTGTCCGGGGAGCCAACCTGGGCCGGACCACGGTCTGGCAGAAGGTCTCGGACTCCGTCTCCCGGGCAACGACGGCATACAAGCCGCTCTCGAAGCTGGGAGGCGGCCAGGAGTTCGGCATCACCAACCCCGAGCTGTTCACGAGACTGGTGGTGACCAGTCACCTGGTGGGGGCGGAGTCCGTGCGCCAGGATACCGCCGTGGCACAGGTGAAGCTTAAGACGAAGGAAGGCGGAACACTTCAGTTCCTCCTCAAGGCCGGTGTCCACACCGCCGATGGAGCGATCTTGAACCCAGAACCTGGGCGGAAGTTCCAGCACCAGGTGCCCTGGAACCGGATCGTCCACCAGTGGCGAACCCGGGATTTCTCGTCCCGGTACTACTGGGGCTCCGCCTTTGCCTCCGAGTTCCGCTTCCCGGAGCCTACCGGGGTCGACCGGATCGATGTGGAGCCGCTGCTCGACGACGCCCACATTGCCGTCTCCTCCGTGATGCTCGCCGGGGATCGTCACATCGAGACGGACCACGCTCCTGCGCCGGGAGCAAGCCAGCGAGGCGACAAAGACAGCAAGCATGTGCAGAAGCCGGCCGCCGGCAAGGACGCAGGTCTCGAAGCAGGCGTTTCAGATTCCGATTAGCTCTTCCTTGAGCTCGATCCAGGCCTTGCGGGAGATGCCCAGGATCTGGGGCTGCCGGCTCACGTGGCAGTCCTGACAGGCGGGAGGCAAGGCTCCCCACTGTCCGGAGACGAAGGCCTTTCGCAAGGACTGCATCTCCGGTCCGTTCCAGACTTCCTGAAGCGTCTGGCGATTGAGATCTCCCACAGGCATCCGGCCTTCGATGTCGAGACAGCAGGGCACAGCGGTGCCGTCCCAGAGAATGGACAGTCCGCTCCAGGGGGCGGGACAGCGAGCCGGAGGCGAGGCCAGAGTGCTCAGGTCATCCTCCGTGGCCAGGCCGGCCCAGGTGTGGGGTTCCGTCACCTCCAGGTGGTTCAACCCGGCGGCCAGGAGCCGGCTCTCCAGATCGTCCCACTCCTGCTGGACCTCCGCCGTGCGGTCCGGCGCCAGATCCACGATGCTCATGTAAGTGTAGGGAGTGGCGCTGCCGAAGTCGGACCGCATCTCCAGAAACTTGAAGATGTTGGCCAGGACCTTGTCGAACTTGCCTCCCCGCCGGATGCTCTCGTAGGTGGTCCGATCCAGGCCGTCGAAGGAGAAACCGAGCCACTCCAGCCCGGAGGCGATCAGGGGACCGGCGTGACGGTAGTCCAGCACCTTGGCGTTGGTGAACATGGCCGTCGGCATGCCGGCAGTCCGAGCTTTGCGGATGATCTCCGGCAGCTGCTTGTGCAGCAACGACTCCCCTCCGAGATGGAAGTAGATCAGGGGCCGGGCATCTCGGGCCTGCTCGATGATGCTCTCCACCAGGTCCATGTCGATGAAGCCACCCTCCCGATCCAGTCCCAGACCTGTGGGACAGTGGATGCACTGGAGGTTGCAGATGTTGGTCGGCTCGATCCAGAGGTGGGTCGGCAGGTAACCCAGGCGCGACTGAGCCCTGCCGAAGCCATCGAGGGCCCGGGCGAAGTGCCACATTCGATGGAGCTTTGACAGGGGGGAGCTCACCATGTGCCGGACACCGATGCGACAGCCCCAGAGGACCACTTCGGTTCGACGGCGGCCAGAGGGTCACCTCGAACCGGCGTTCGATTCACTGGGGCGTCCGGCGAGGATAATCCTTCAGCGGCCCTGTTGACTGGGTGTATCAATCGACTTCCCACGATCCCGCGACGTGCCTCCGGTACGGTCGATGGCCGTGATCGGCCGATGGGTGGTGGTAGGATACTGCATTCCTGACGGAGAGATTTAGAAAGGAGATTCCCGGTGGCCGATTTCGTGTTGCTGATCGTCTGCATCCTCGTCAGTGTCGGGGCTCAGATGTTGTTGAAGCTCGGAGTCGACGCTGCGGGAGGTGTCCATTTCAGGGGCGTGGCCGAGGCGATCCGGGTATTCACGCATCCCATCATCATCGCGGGATTCGTCTGTTACTTTGCCGGCAGCTATCTCTGGCTGGCCGTGCTGTCCAAGTTCCAGTACAGCCGGGCCAATCTCTATTTCAGCGTCAATCACGTCCTGACTCTGGCCATTGCGGTCTTCTACTTCGGAGACAAGTTCACCACGGCCAACAGCGTCGGCGCCGTCATGGTGATCGCCGGCCTCTACCTCGTTTCCCTGAAGTGATCCACCGTTGAGAATCGTAGTCCTGGTCAATGACTTCGGCCCACCCTGGGACGAGGCTGGGAAGAACAATGCCCTGGCCGTGGGCCGGTTTCTGGCCCGGGAGCGGGGGCATCAGATCTCCTTCGTCGGCCTGGGAGAGTCCTCAGGAGAGGACCAGGTGGAGGGCTTGCCCGTGATCCGCACCGCCAGCCCCGGCTATCGCAGCGCCTGGAAACGCCTGCTCTATCCCTTCGGCTATCTATTCTTGATGGCCCGGTGCGGGAAGCTGTTCGAGAGACTGGAACCCGACGTGCTTCTCTGCTTCTGGGAGACGGCCAGCACGGGTATCCCGGCGGCCTGTATCCGGGCCATGGGAGCACCGAAAGCCCATCTGGTACAGGTGGTCTGGACCGATTCCTATACCTTGCAAGCGGCCCCCCTCGACGTCTGGTTCAAGGAGCATCTTCCAAACCTCCTCTTCAACAACCGCCTGGTCACGAGCCTGGCAGGCTGGCTCGTGGATGACATGCAGGCCACGAGCCGCTATCTGGCCGATCGGCTCGGTGACGCCGGCATCGGCGGAGTCACGGTAGGTTCTCACGGTGTAGACATCGACCAGTTTCAACCCAGATCACTCGAGAACGGCCGTGATGCATCGGGTCCCGGTATCATCGGCTACCTCGGCCACGCCACCCACGCCAAGGGAATCGACGTCCTCCTCGACGCCCTGACTCCCGAACTGGCGCCGGGCAAGCTGGAGCTTCGCCTCTCTCTCAGCCGCTCTCCGGAGTCCGACGCCCTCATCGCCCGGTCCATTCCCGGGGTCCAGGCCGTGGGCATCACGCCGGCCGCGGACTTCTTCAATGAATGCGACCTGGCTGTCTTGCCCAGGGTCTCGTCCTACGGGACGGCCAGTTATCCGAACACGGTGCTGGAGGCCATGGCTTGCGGCAAGCCGGTGCTGACGACCCGGCAGCCGGCCATCGACGAGCTGATCGAGGACGGCAAGACGGGATTCCTGGTCCCCCCCGGAGACGTGGCAGCCCTCCGCAGCCGGGCTCTGGAGTTGATGTCGGACCGGAGTCTGCGAGAGAGCGCCGGCAAGGCAGCCCGGGAGTTCGTGCTCCGAAAGCTGTCCTGGGAGCGAGTGATCGCTCCCCTGGAAGATCTGCTAGACAAGGGACGCTCGTGATAGGCCCGGTTACGGTCCTGGCCCGGGATCACATCACTCTCCTGGAGGTGTTGCGGGAGCGAGGGCAAAAGCAACAGTCCATGCTCCACATGGACCAACACTGCGACATGCGGGGCCTCCTGGTCGACCCGGGCCGGTCCGGAGCCCGGTGGCTATACGGTGCCGGCCATCCCGACAGCGGCAACATCCTGGGTCATTCCGTGACAGAGGGCTGGGTGGATCGGGTCTACTGGATTCACGGCGCCGACGGCGGGCGAGAGGAAGATCTGGGGACTTTCCTTCTTCCCGACGAGAAGGACCGGGCTCCCTTCCGATGGTTCGGAAAGGACGAGGGCAAGGACGACGAGGGCTGGTCGAATCTGAACCTGGACGTGGCCCCTTTCGAAGATGCGCGGCCTCCGGAGAGGACCGATGTCTGGAGCCTGGACTGGGACTACTTCGCCCCCTTTCCCTCGTCGGAGCCCCGGGCTCGGCGCCGGGTCGCCGGCTTCCTCCGCCTGGTTGGCGATTCCTGCCCGGACCTGATCTTCCTCTGTTCCTCCCCGGGCTACGCCTCGGCGCATCGTCAGGTATTGCAGGAGTTCCTCGATGAGCTGGTTCGCCGACAGGGAGGGACTCTGGAGAGACGAGTCGAGCCCTGGGGAGGACCGGAGGGGGCCGGCCTTCTCGGAAGAACCCTGACCCTGGCCCGCTACCTGAGCCAGCGGCCCCTGGTGGCGGCGAAGAAGTTACTGGCCCGAATAGGTCCGGAGGAGCAGGGACAGTGAAGATCCGGGAACTCGAGGGCGAGAATCGAGAGAGCTGGGATGCCTACGCCAGCGGTCACCAGCTGGCCTGGTTGCCCCATCTCTCGGGATGGTCCCTGGAGGTGCTGCCAGCCATGGGGCATCGGACGGCATCGCTGATGGCAACGGATGAGGCGGACCGGGTGGTGGGAATCCTGCCCCTGGGCATCAGGAAGAGCTGGCTCTTCGGAAGCTCCCTCGTCTCGGTCCCCGGTGCGAGTTGGGCGGGCATTCTCTCGGAGTCACCGGCCGTCGCTGAAATCCTGACGCAGGCAGCCCTGGATCTGGGGCGCCGGGAATCGGTGAGCCACCTGGAGCTGCGAGACGGAGAACAGCAGGAAGACGAGCTTCAGATATCCATCACCTACAACCGCTTTCCGATCCCCCTGGAGGGGCTCGCGACTCCCCCCAGGGCCGACAAGCAGACTCGCCGCCGGATACGCCGGGCCGCGGAGGCGGGATTGAAGGTGGAGATCAGATCTGGGGACCTGCAGGGCTTCCACTCCATCTATCTGGAGTCCATGGCCCGTCTCGGATCGCCTCCTTTCCCCATGGCTTTCTTCGAGGCCCTGCAAGGGGCCTCCAAGGGGAGTCTGGAGGTTCTGTTCGTTTACCACGAGGGAACTCCGGTGGCCACGGATCTCCTGGGGTTCTGGAACGGCCTCGGATCGAGCCTCTTCGCTGGAGCCACCGAAGAAGGGCGTCGCCTATCGGCGGACGTGGTCGCCGTGGAGGCCGGCATCGCCGAGGCCCTTCGACGGGGCTGCCACACCTTCGATCTGGGCCGAAGCCCGGCCGGCTCGGGGGGACAGAAGTTCAAGGAACACTGGGCCGTCGAGCCCACCCCCCTGCACTACGGCCGGCGCGCCATCGCCGGCAGCCTGCCAGCCGGCCTGGACCCGGATCGCCCCCACTGGCGCCTGGCACGAGCAGTCTGGCGCCAGCTGCCCCCGGCGCTGCAGAAGTGGCTGGGAAGTCGCATAGCGCCGCATCTGGTGTAGGTGCCTAGGAACTCGGGCTTCGGAGCCGACGCATAAATTGTCGATCCTCAGTATTGGTCAGGATTCTAGACTCTCGACGTGGTCGGCCTCCCCTGTCTTGCCCATACCCCGAAGCCCGAAACCCGAGGCCCTGCAGGTCCCGGGTCTCTCCTGACCTGGCTCCCACCACTCAACGGGTGCATGTCCCGTAGGAGGTCCCCTGGCCTATTCCGGATCCGTTCGTCCTGAGCCTGTCGAAGCATGTCCTGAGCTACGCCGAAGGGGATGAATGGAGCGGGCGGCCATATCGTCTGAGCTTGTCGAGGGGCCCACAGGCGCTTGCTTCGGCGTTTTTGCCTTGGCCAGTTCGCGCAGCTTTTCCCAATCCTCGGCTATCAAGGCCCGCTTCTTGGCACGTGACCAGTTCTTGATTTGCCGCTCTCTGGCCAA
>JAJFLN010000122.1 GCA_021772705.1 Candidatus Cloacimonadota bacterium
CAGCAGCAGCTGCAGGATCGGTGTCGACTCCTCGATCCATCGGGGCCCTTCGGGGGCCAGGTCGAGCTGAGTCCAGACTCTGACCGTACCGCGGATGGAATGGCCAACCTGTTCCAGCGCCATGTCCCTCACGGCCGGGAGACCACCTCCCTCCAGATAGGCTCGCTCTATGGGGTTATATCCCTCCATTGCCTTCCGCGATGTGGCAATCAGGAAGGCAGGCAGGCCCAGGCCCGACCCTATCGGGTTCGGCGGAAGAGGGCGAGCACTGAATTGACTCCCGTTCATGAATCGCTGCACGTCCCGTTCGAATCGGGAGTGAAAGAGCTGCTCTCTCTTTCGGCCCGATCCTCCATCGGCGTGGAGAGGCTGGTTGAGGTCAGCCACCAGATGGCAGATCCTGCCCAGCTCGAATGCCTGCCGCGCCGGTGAGAGAGCTCCGCCAGTGCCCAGGCGACGAAGCATCAAGGCGATCCGATCCGGAGCGCTCCCCTTCCTGGGGCGGCTTCCTCGCTCGGGGTAGTGGTGGATGTGGCCGGTGGATGGAATCCAGCCCGGGCCCTTCCGGTCCGGCGCCACCACGCCGGCCAGGAGCTCCCCGCGATGCCGGAGCAGCAGATCACGAAGGGGAGGCGGTGAGGTCTCGGCGGCTCGGGCCGCGATGTGCCGATGAGTTCCGGCGGACCAGCCCTGCAGCGTGTCTGCTGAGAGGTGAAGGAGCAGGAGAGCCAGGGACAGAGTAAACACGCCGGACAGGATGCCACGGCCGCCTCCTGCTGGAGGGCTGAGATCCGCTGAAACCGGCTGAAATCGCCTGACCTGTCTTGAGGCGTGTCAGTACTTCAGGCGAATCTTCTGTTTCTGACCCTCCGCGATCGCCGCCGGTGTTTTCTGGGTCTGATCGAACTGGGTTCCACGGCCCCGGTCCTCGTAGTCGTGGAACTGAATGAACCCGCGGTCCAGCAGCATCTGGATGAGGTTCTCGATCTTCTTGAACCGGTAGGTGTCCTGGGGCAGCTTGTAGCCCAGTTCGATGAACTTGTTCTCCTCGATGAAGAAGAAGAACTGGATGATTCCCATGCTGCCTTCCGGGGCGTCCCTGTTCTTGTCAATGTAGAGATTGATGATGTCAACCTTGGGAAGCCTCTGGGTGTCCTTCTTGCTGGCTTCAGCCTTATGCCTCAGCTGCTCGTAGAGTTCGTTGGTGTCGCCCCAGTCCTTGCCAAGAATCATGGCCACATCCAGGTCATACTCGATGTCGCCGGAACCCTTGCAGTGGAGCATGGTGGGCCTCTCCTCGCCGGGGGTGCCGTCGACGATGCAGCCCTCCTTGCTGAGGGAGCTGATGGCCACGATGGGGCAATTGAGCTCGATGGCCAGCTGTTTGAGGCTGGTGGAGATCTCCTCGACCTTGAACTTCTCGTTGTTGTAGTTTTGAGCCAGGGGCATCTTCTGGATGTAGTCGATGAAGATCACCAGATTCGACGTATCGAACTCGCTCATCACGTTGTAGGCGTGGCCGCGGACACGCTCGATGGTCTCTTCCTTGGTGCTCTCGATGATGAATAGGTTGTCCTGGTACTGGGCCATCTTCTTCAGGCCGTCGGCGAGCTTGGCCTTCTTCACCGGGTCGTTGAGGATGCGCTTTCGCTGGAGTGTCCCGGGATTCAGGTAGCTCTCCTTCGAGAGTAGGCGGTAGGCCAGATTGCGCTTCGTCTGCTCGAAGGTGAAGAAGAGGACGGGAATCTTGTTCTCTCGGGCGCAGTAAGTGGCTATGTCGAGAGTCAGGTTGGTCTTGCCTCTCCGGGGAGCGCCGGCCAGGCCGTAAAGAAAACCCTTCCTGAGACCTGATATCGTCTCGTTCAGGATGTTGAAGGGCTTCATGGAATAGCCGATGATGTCTTTTTCGCCGTGCTTCTCACGGAAGTCGAAGTCCTGGAGGATCTCCTCCATCTCTCCCCGAAGAACGTTGATCCTGCGATTGACTGACAGCTTCTGAACCGAATGGAGCTGGTCGATGGTGGAGGCAACGAACTTGTCGATGTCCGCCCGGGTGGGAGTGCTGTCCCAGTTGGAGAAGCGGTATGCCTCCTCGCCGATCTCCCGGATCTTCCGGATCGCAAAGCGGTTCTTGACGATCCCCACATAAGTCATCAGCTGCTCGAGAGTGGGGGATGGGACTTCCATCACGCTGGAGTAGAACTGATCCAGTCCCACCGTGAGCTGGCCGTTGGCCTTCAGCTTCGTCCGGACCAGAATCTTGTCCCAGGCCTCATTCTTGGGCTCCGCTTCGTGGAGGGACATGATCGCCCTGGCCAGCTTCTGGGCCTGCAGGATGTCGAGCATCTCAGGCAGGAAACCAGCCTCGACGGCCTTGACGAGCATGAACTTGTTCTCGATGTAGCCGTTCAGGATCGCGAAGTCGTTGCTGCTTCCAGCCGTCTCGGCGGTGGTCTCCGCCACCAGCTCCTGCGGGATGCCGATTGACTTGGCGTACTGACAGAAGGGGCACGGTTTATCGTCGTCGGGGACGACGTTGCTGCACTGTGGGCATTCCATGATTACTGCGGATTATAACCCAAGGCAGCGACAGAAGTCCGGCGAGGCGAAGGCGTGGACTCCCGGCAGGGGGTCAATCTCCGGCTGCATCTTCCCTGGCGGCAGCAGCTGGCGACGATGTCTTCTCGGTTGCGGGAACACGTTCCTCCAGTCCTCGCTCTTCGGCGAGGATCCGGAGGATCTTCCGCTGGGCCCGGAAGATTTCGAAGACGAAGACCGCCAGGATGAGGAGGATGATGCTGAAAGCGATGGTCAGCATGTAGGTGGCGGTGATGAAGTTTTCGAGCCGGATCTGGCTCGGGGCCAGCAGGTCTGCGTGCCACAGGTTGAGGGCCGACTTCAGCCAGTGAACGCCCATGATCAGGAAGACGATGTGCAAGACGAATACGGCCAACCAGCCGTACTTCATGACCGTCCAATCCTCGAAAGTGCGCTTCACTGCGAAACCTCCACTGGAACGGGTTCAGGGTCCGGGTCCCTGGCGACAGCTCCGAAGGCCAGCAGCAGGAGCAGGCCGTAGAGGGGAGCAATCTCGTCGACGCTGGCCCAGGCGGCGCCCAGATCGGACTTGAACGACAGGACGCTGTCCATGAAGGGGCCGATAGATCCCCCGAAGTACCCGGCGATGACCATGACCAGGAACAGCAGGGAGCAAGGGGGAGCGTGCCACTCCAGTTCGGGTCCCAGGCGGGCCATTACCGATTGCCTCTGGCGGTCGAAGAAGCCCTCCGGGAAGTGTCCCAGAGAAGCTCGCTCCAGCAGGACGTCTAGTCTCCGGGCCTGATCGCGCTCCAGGGAACACTGGGAACACTTCGCAAGGTGGCCTTCCAGCTCCGAGGAGTCCGGCTCGGTCAGGTCACCATGATTCATGGAGTCGAGCCATAGATTCGCTTCTTGGCAGTCCATCAGTTGTCCTTCCGGCTCTCGCCTGTCGATCTGCAAGAGAGACATTCTGGCATCAAAGATACCTCTTGAGCTTCTCTCGGAGCTGTCTCCGAGCGTGATGCAGCCGCGACTTCACGGTTCCCGCCGGACAGCCCAGGATCCGGCCTGCTTCTTCGTGGGATAGTTTTCCATCCAGGGAAAGGGCCATCACGCGCCGAAGTTTCTGAGGTAGACTGGCCAGAGCTTCTTGCAGGGCGGTCCCTAGTTCAGCCAGGGGGGCTCGATCCAGGGATTCACACTCGGTCCCGGCACCGGCTGGCTCTTCTTCGAAGAAGAACACCTGTTCCCGTTCCCGGCTGCTCCTGCGCTGCTGGTCGATGGCCCGGTTCATGGCGATTCGGAGGAGCCAGGTCTTGAAGTAAGCTGGCTCCTGGAGCGCCGGCAGGGCCCTGTAAGCCTTGATGAAGACCTCCTGGGTCACGTCGTCGGCCATGTGTCTGTCCTGTACCACTCTGAGCACGGTGAAGAAGACCTGCTTCTGGAATATTCCGACTAGTTGTTCAAATGCCCGCCGGTTGCCTTGCTGGCTGAGACGGACTTGCTGTTCGAGATCTTCAGCCATTGATTCCCGCCGGTTACAACGATAGGGACGACGCCACGCGCTCCGGGTTCAAAGGAATCTCGGATTTCGAATGCCCGGAAGCTGCATCGTCGACGGGTTCGACTTGGCAGCGATGGGTGGCCAGGAAACAGCCCTTTGCGGTTTCGCCTCCGTTGACTCAAAAGGATGGCACATGATATCTTTGCGCCTCCCGGGGAGCAAATCATTTAGATGATTACGTGACTCTCGGGAAGGACAGAGGAGCCTGTGAGCTCGTCTGACGTCGTTTTGTTTTGTAAGTTTTCAAGGAGAAAATGGTCATGGACGTTCTCAGTGCGGAACTCCGCAAAGAGGTCAACAAGCGATCCAACAAGGAGCTTCGCAAGAGACTGATGGTTCCGGCGGTTCTTTACGGGCCCGGTCGTGAACCCGTCAATGTGGCGGTGCCAGAGAAGGATCTGACAATCGTCGTGCGAGCTCACGGTCACACCGCGCTCTGCACCATCGCCCTCGCTGTCAATGGCAGCGAACCGACCAGCCAGCTCGCCATTTACAAGGAGCTCAAGGTAAATGCCTTGACCCGGCGAGTGGAACACGTGGATTTCCACGCCATTCGGAGCGACCAGAAGATTCAGATCGCCGTTCCTCTCCGCACAATGGGAATCCCGACGGGTGTCGATTTGCACGCCGGCGTCCTGCTTCAGAACACCACTGAAGTCGAAATTCAGTGTCTTCCAGGCAACGTCCCGGATCATCTCGAGGTCGACGTGTCGGAGCTCGATGTCCATCAGTCTGTTCACTTGAGCGATATCCCTCTTGGAGAGGGCATCGTGCTCGTAGACGATCCCAAGCGGGTCGTGGCCAGCGTCGCAGCCGCCACCAAGCAGACGGCCGAGGAAGAGGCCGCTGAGGAAGCCGCTGAAGCCGAGGCTGCGACCGAGGCCGAGCCCGCTGACCCCAAGGCAGCCGCGAAGACAGACGACAAGAAGTAGTCGCTACGCTGACAGGGTGGCTAGAATTCAGCGAAACGGCCGGGTCCAGGACCCGGTCGTTTTCGCCTGTCGGGACCGGTCGCGGCAACTCTCCCGCCCGGCGTCCAGATACCTTGTCCCGATTTACCGGCTCGGCGCAGTCAGATCGAACATCTGCTCGTGAGTTCCGGCTCGAAGGCGGGGCCCAGACTGGCGAAACCCACGGTGCTGTGACCCGGGGAGCATGTTGCGCAGGGCAGGGCTTCAGCTGTAACGGCCCTGGATGTTACAAAGAGAACACCGAGGTCACGGAGATCACGGAGATCACGGGGGTCATTGCCATCCAAAACTCCTGTGTTCTCAGTGGGCACCGTGAACTCCGTGATCCTCAATGATGTCTGGCCCCCTGCTTGACATCGTCCCCTGTGGCCCATCGTCAGGGCGTGTTTCGATACATGGTCCGAGGAAAGGGAATGCACTCCCGGACATGTTTCAGGCCGCAAACCCAGGCCACGGCGCGCTCGATTCCCATGCCGAAGCCGCTGTGGGGAACCGTGCCATACCGCCGGAGGTCCAGGAACCACTGGAACGGTTCGATGGGCAGACCGTGCTCCTCGATCTTGGCCAGGAGCATGTCCAGGTCGTCCATCCTCTGGCCCGCGCCGATGATCTCGCCATAGCCCTCGGGAGCCAGCAGGTCGTTACAGAGCGCCAGTTCCTCGTTATCCGGGTCCGGCTTCATGTAGAACGCCTTCACCTTGGCCGGGTAGTGATGGACGAAGACGGGCTTTCCGTGGACTTCACTGAGGACCGTTTCATGCTCGGCTCCGAAGTCATCGCCCCATTCGATCTCCTGGCCCTTCTCTTTCAACGTCGCCACGGCATCGGTGTATGTGATCCTGGGGAAGGGGGAAGAGATCGCCTCGAGTGGAGCCAGGTCTCGCTCCAGGACCTTCAGATCCTCGGCGCATTCCTCCAGCACTCTGCCGACGATGGCTCGCATGAACCGCTCCTGTAGGTCCATGTTGTCCTTCCAGTCATTGAACGCCACCTCGGGTTCGATCATCCAGAATTCAGTCAGATGGCGACGAGTCTTGGACTTCTCGGCCCGGAACGTGGGACCGAAGCA
The DNA here is from genome assembly GCA_021772705.1 of Candidatus Cloacimonadota bacterium. GTDB lineage: Bacteria > Muiribacteriota > UBA6191 > JACPRK01 > JACPRK01 > OFTM100. The sequence continues at coordinate 6,146 of JAJFLN010000122.1, forward strand.
GTAGACCCGGCCCAGGGCCATGGCGGCGGCCTCCATGTAGAGCTGCCCACTCTGGGTCAGATACGCCTTGGACCCGAAGTAGTCTGTCTCGAAGAGACTGGTGGTTCCTTCGCAAGCATTGGGAGTGAAGATCGGGGCGTCGACGAGGGTGAAGCCCGCATCATCCAGGAAGTCCCGGCAAGCCTTGATCAGTCTTGCCCGGACACGGAGCACGGCGCACTGCTTTCGCGATCGCAGCCATAGATGCCGGTTGTCCAGCAGGAAGTCGATCCCGTGCTCCTTCTTCGAGATGGGATACTCCTGGGCCAGAGCCAGTATCTCGACGGAGGTGACGGCCAGCTCGACTCCCGTGGGAGACCGCTCGTCCTTTCGGACTTCACCGCCGATGCGCACCGAGCTTTCCATGGTCGCCTCACCCGCGGCGCTCCAGGTCTCTTCGTTGGCCTCGCTCTTGACCACCACGCCCTGAACCGTCCCCGAGCCGTCCCGGAGTTGCAGAAAATGGAGCTTCTTGCTGCTCCGCCGGTTGTACATCCAGCCCGCGATGCTGATCTCTTCGCCAATGTGAGACGGCAGATCCTTGATCAGAGTTGTCATGGGAATCAGGCGACTCCGAATCGCTTCTTGAGCCGGGTGACCCAGCTGTCCTGGGTCGCCTGATCCGGCTCGTTGTCCGGTTCATCAGGTGTCAGTGTGTGCCGGGCCAGACGCATCAGCCCCTGGCTCACGGGATCATCAGGGAGATCCTCACAGATCAACACTCCCTTGTTGATGCAGTCTGTCACAGAACCGTATCCGTGAGGGATCGTGGCGAACACGTCTCTCGAGAGGTTCTCCTCGATCACTTCCTTGGGAAGGGGCGGATCCTCTATCTCGAACTTGTTGAGCACCACGTGAACCCGGGCCTCGGTGAACTCCAGGGCGTGAACGACCTCGAACCAGAGGCGGCAGTTCTTCATGCTCGGCAGATCAGGCGTGATGACGTAGAAGATGTCGTCGGCCAGCTCCAGGATCGTCAGCACCGGTTCCTGCATGAGGCTGTAGGTGTCGATGAGAATGAAGTCGTAGTGAGGCGCCAGGAGCTTGATCAGGGTTCGAAACAGGTCGCCGGTGATGACGTCTGACTGCTCAGGACGCAGGGGCGCCGAGATGAGGTCGATGCCGAACTTGGTCTTGTTGATGTAGCCCTGTTCCAGCAGATCGTAGCTGAGCTCTGTCTCCTCCGTCAGATGATAGAGAGTGAGTCTGGGAATGACATCGAGAAAGAGCGAGAGGTCTCCGAACTGGACGGACCCGTCGATGACCATCACCTTGCTGCCACCCTTCTGGGCCAGCTCGAAGCCAAGGTTGCTGACGATGCTCGTCACGCCGCCTCCACCGGTCATGGAAGTGACGACGAAAACCTTGCCGGCCTTCTCCTCATCCGGCGTGGATGTGGTGCCGTGGAAGACCTGTTCCAGACTGACATTCGCTCTGTAACGGCGGGCCACGGTGGCCATGATTTTGATGGCCAGTGACGGATTGAGTGCCATCATGGCATCGAAATCGGACCGCTCGACCTTCAGCAGGATCGAGGGCTTCTCAACGATGGCGGAGGCATATCGGGGGGAGTCCTCGATGACTCCCATCTCACCGAAGAAGTCTCCGCTGACCAGTGTCGCCAGGACCTGGTTCCCGGAATCCTGCTTCTTGATGATGCCCACTTCGCCGGACTTGACGACGTAGAAGGCGTCGGGACGATCACCCTCATTGAAGAGGACGTCTCCCTTGCCATAGTGGGTTTCGGTGGTGATCTTGCCGAGCTTGTCGAACTCCGGGTCCGACAGGTCCTGGAAGATCGGTAGATTCTTGAGTAGATCGATCACGATGAGGTCCCCCGAAGTGCCGGGTCGCGGGTCAGCATAACATGGTTGGCTGGTAGCATCAGTTTGGTTCCACCGACTTCAGGCGCTTCAAAAATGGCGTCTCCTTCTCCAGGTTGTAGAGGGTCTGCACCGCTCCGCTGCTGGTCTGGATCACCACGTGGGTCTCGTGCACTTCGACCACGTTGTCGTCGGAGTCCATCATGGCCGCCAGGCCCTTCTCGGAGTGCCATCCACGCCTGTTGTAGAGCTGTCCTCGACTGAATCCGGTCTTCTCCATCAACTGGGCTTCCTGGGCTCGGGTCAGCTTTCTTCCAGGTATCTGATCCTCCTCGGCCGGCTCTGATGCCTCTGCCGTCTGATCAGACGTACGTCTGTTCGTATTCTTCGACTTCGAAGCGGGGGTCACGATTCAACTCCTCCAGTACTTTCATGAAGATCCTGTCGATCATGGCTGGAGAGGTGGACACCGAGGCGGCTCCGAGACCCAGGTAGTCCAGGGAGTCCCGGTGATCCACTTCCGAGAGAGACAGGTTGAAGCGGGTTCGAATTCGGTTCATCAGGTTCTTCGCGATGCCTCGCTTCGCTTTCAAGGAGTCCACATCCTGGAGCCTGAGGCGTATCTGAAAGATCCCTACGTGCATGGAGTTTGGCCGTGTCACGCCTATCTGATCTAGATCCAATGCCGGTGAGGCAATACGGATTTTGTTGTAGTGGGGCTCAGCCCCACACCCCGTTGGGGGAGCCAGCTCCCCCAAACCCCCAATTGGTCTGGTGCGACTGAGAGTGCTGATGAACACTTGAATGACATAGGAAAGCTCGACCTGTTCATCCGGGTCCAGGGGCCAATGGACCCTGGCGGGAGTTCGAGGGCAGAGCCCTCGTTTTCAAACATTCCTTCCACTAATTCATGGGTATTGGGCTAGATCCAATGCCGGTGAGGCAATACGGATTTTGTTGTAGTGGGGCTCAGCCCCACACCCCGT
>JAJFLN010000123.1 GCA_021772705.1 Candidatus Cloacimonadota bacterium
GCGTTGTCATAGAGCATCTTCTCGAAGTGGGGAACCAGCCACTTACGATCCGTCGAATAGCGGTGGAAGCCGCCGCCGGCCTGATCGAACAGCCCTCCCCGGATCATCCTGTCCAGGGTCGTGATGAGCATGGCCATGCTCTCGCCGGACCCGCTCCGCCGGTGATGTTCGAGCAGGACGTGAAGGTTGGACGGAGAGGGGAACTTGGGAGCCGGGCCGAACCCGCCCCATTGGGAATCGAAGGAACTCGCCAGCCCCTGGGCCACCCGACCCAGGTACTCCGGTCCTGGAAACTCATCGGTGTTGTGGCTGTGGCTCCCCCCCTCCCGGGCTTGCTTCATGGACTCGAAGATCTTCTTTGACCGAGTCTCCATTTCCTTCCGGTGATCGGTCCAGGCTTCATGCAGACTCGTCAACACCTGGGGAAAGCCGGGCCGCCCGTGTCGCGGTTCGGGACCGAAGTAGGTCCCGGCATAGAAGGGCTTCAAGTCCGGAGTGAGGAAGACTGAGTTGGGCCACCCACCGCCGCCGGTCAACAGCTGGGTGGCCAGCATGTAGACTTCATCCAGATCGGGACGCTCTTCCCGATCCACCTTGATGCTGATGAACCAGCGGTTCATCATGTCAGCGATCTTCTCGTTGGAGAAGACCTCTCGTTCCATGACGTGGCACCAGTAGCAGGTGGAGTAACCGACAGATAGGAAGATCGGTTTCCCCTCCTTCTTCGCCCGCCCCAGCGCCTCCGGCCCCCAGGGATACCAGTCCACCGGGTTGTGACCGTGAAGCCGCAGGTAGGGGTTGCTTGATTTCGCCAGGCGGTTCGGCTTGCCCTTCCCCGGGCTCGAAGCGACCGTAGGGGAGATCATCAGGAAAAGCAACGCAATGGCGAGAAAGGTCATTCGATGTACATTCATAGATAAGGCGTCCCTCCGGCCCAACCGGTAACCTGAGACACAGGAACCTGGGGCTACCTCCCGATTATCGCACACCGGAAGTGAGCCTCATTACTGTCCCGGCTGGCATGCGATCCGCCCGCGGCTGTAGAATTGAAAGCAATGATAGCTTCCCCAGCAGGAGAGTCCGGCGATCCGGTGTGGACCGCCGCAGTCTTGAACCGTCCCCGACGGGGAGCCGGCTTTACCCTGATCGAGGTGGTCATGGGCCTGGCGATCGTACTGGGAATGCTCGGCGGTCTGTTCTCGATGTACTCGAAGGGCAACAAGGCCGCGGCCAAGGGCACATGGCGGGTCAACGCCGTGAAGCAACAACGGCTAGCCCTTCGGAGAGTGAAGGACAAGCTGGAGAAATCCTCCTACCCCTCCCTGATCGCCATCGACGACTATCACGAACTCTCGCCTGATTTCGGCAGCGAGGCCTATGTCATGGATCTGGGTGAGGGCACTCCAAGCCCCAGCTCCCCGGCCGGGATCGATCAGTTCGATTTCAAGAACGAGGGGGAGATCGTGACTTTCTATACGTGCACGCCTCGGCAGGAGTTCGAGGAGTTCACGAACCCGATCCCCTCAATTCCCGGCAAGGCGGAGAAGATCACCCTGTCCTTGGTCCAGACCGGCACGACGACGAACAGCCTGGCCCTGGTACTGACCACTGCGGTGGCAGACATCACCCGGTCAGGCGATGTGGCCAGCGTGGGTGGTTTCAGCGACGAGTTCTCCTATCCGCCCATCGTGAACAACGTTTCACTGGTCAGTATCGGAGTCGATTCCCGATCCACCACTCGGGAGAAGACCGTGCTGGAGTTCTCCGTCGAGTGTACGGACCCCTTCGACGGCCGGCTCAGGGTGACCGAAACGGCCAAAGCCGTCGTGAACGTCAGGGTCAAGCGATGAAACCTGGAGCGACAGGGCAGCTATCTCGTTTCCGTCCGGAAGCCCGTTCGCCCCGACCCTTCGACAAGCTCAGGAGAGGGCCAGTGTTGGAGCGGCAGAGGCCCCTCGACAAGCTCGGGCCGAACGGATTGGGAGTTTCCGGACGGAAACTGTCTCGCTTCGCCGATTCCCGGGGGTTCTCTTTCATCGAGATATCCATGGCCATCATCATCTTCGCTCTGGCACTACTGCCTGCTTTCGGCCTGATCCAGAGCGGCCTGATCCGTTCCGATGTTTCGGCCAGCTACTCTGCGGCCACGGAGCTTGCCTCCGCCACCATGAACCGGCTTCTGAGCGACGCACTCCCCTTTCAGGACATCCCGATTTCGCCAGCCGGGCAGTACCTCGCACCGGAGGGAAGCGTGGCTCATGAGGGCTCTCTCGATCTGCTGTTCGATGGCTCCGGTTGGGCAACGGAAGAACGAAGCCGATCCAGGACCAAGGACAACATCAAGTACTTCGTCGAGATATGGGTCGGAGAGTTCGCCGACGACACGGACCTGCTCTTCCGGTATCTGGAGAACCCGAACATCGACTACAACCGGGCCACGCCCTACAACAAGTACTACGGCCAGATGACCCTCAAGGACGATGACTTCGACTTCTCGCCTTACAACGCCGCGACTGTCAACCTGGACACGAACCAGCCCGGGTCCGCTTGGGCCACGGCAGTCACGACCCGGAGCCAGTGGGAAGTGAGCAGCGCCCAGGATCCGTCCCTGCCCCATGATCAGAATCAGAGTCTGAAGAAGCTCGTCGTCCGGGTCAGCTGGTCCGGGACTCCGACGGGCCGCCGCGCCCTCGGGGGCGCCACCAAGGAGATCCTTCTGGTCTCCTTCCGGGCGAATCTGGGGACGAACTGATGAAGCCAGGAGACTCACGGCAAGGCATGGTCATCCCCCTGGTCCTCGTGTTTTCCGGGCTCCTGCTGCTGACAGGCATGGTCATCTGGAGGACGAATCAGGCCGACGTCTCCCAGATCAAGCTCAACATCCGCCGAGTTCAGGCCACTTTCCTGGCCAAGGGAGCCCTGCAGCTGGCGCTCCTCAAGGCCCGGCTCTTCCCGACCCCTCTCTATGACGCTGTAGCCTACAGCGTCGGCAAGAATCCATACTACGTGCACAGCCGCGGATATGCCCACCTGTCGGACTCACCTCCCGCAATCCCGCTCCCCCTGGCCAACATCATTCAAGGGCCAGCGTTTCTGACGGGAGAGGCCACCCTCAGTAGCGGCCGATTGACCCGCAAGAACGTAAAGGAGATTCCCGGGAGCCCCGCCGGTTCGACCCAGAGCGACGACCTGAACACGGAAGACGGTCTAACCGGAACGGACTACCGGGTGGATAGATACCTCAACTTCTTCAGCCTCGACATCGCCGACTCCTCCGTGGCAAGCCCGAACATGGGAGACCCTCCTGGAGGGGCCGTGGCAGGTCAATCGACCATTTCGATCAGCTCCAGCTCCGACTGCCCCATCATGGGAGGGACGGACCCTTACTCCGGGAGCTTCCGGATTCTCGAGATCAAGGTCCAGGGCGCCCGAGGAAACCAGATGTACGGCGAGGAGACCATCCGGGTCATCGCCGTGGCCGACATCACGAGCAAGATCGCCGGCGTCGAAGACAGCTGGAGCCAGCGAGAAGAGATCCTCTACAAGGTCCGCCGCCGCTACTAACGACCCGGGGTTCAAGAACCAGGAAGGGGGTCTCCAGCCATGGACTCTCCAGGCGAGGGGATCACCCGATTTCCTCTCCCACAGGGACTTGTTCGTGATATGATCGGCACCTCCGCGGTCTTGAAGCGATTAGGAGAACACCTCTCGTGCAAGTCTCAAACCTGTTTGGAATTCTGGATTTTTCGAAGGAGAAGCTGACCAAGATCAGTGTCTTTTCCACGGAAAACATGTCCTGCGATCTTTACTGCTTCGAAGCTCAGCAAGAACAGAAGGTCCACACCCACGAGGGCTGCGACAAGGTCTACACCGTTCTGGAAGGAACAGGCATATTCTCTGTCGATGGTGAGGAGCGGACCCTGATGTCCGGCCAGATCGTGCTGGCTCCGGCAGGTTCGGCCCACGGTGTGCGCAACCCGCACCCGGAGCGGCTGATCTGCCTGGTTCACATGTCTCCGCCACTCCCGCCCAAAGACTGAACCAGAAGGAACACGCCCCATGGATTCCCAGAAAGTCACACTCGGACACAGCCCCGATCCCGATGACGCCTTTATGTTCTATCCCCTGGCCCGGGGATTGATCGAGACTGGTCCTTACGAGTTCGAGCACATCTTGCAGGACATCGAAACCCTGAATCAGCGAGCGACTCGGAGCGAGCTGGACATCACGGCCATCTCCTTGCACGCCTATGCCCACATCTCGGACCGCTACATTCTTCTCCCCAGCGGCGCCAGCGTCGGCGACGGTTACGGCCCGCTGGTGGTTTCCCGGAAGCCGATCGCGCTGGATCAGCTGGCCAGCAAGAAGATCGCTATTCCGGGAATCCTGACCACCGCGTTCCTCGCCTTGCGGCTCTGCATCGGCGAGTTCGAGTACGAGGTGGTCGAGTTCGACCAGATCCCTCAGGCCGTGGCCGATGGGGCCTTCGACGCGGGCCTCCTGATCCACGAGGGTCAGCTCACCTATGGCGACCTGGGTCTCGTGAAGGTGGTCGATCTGGGGGAGTGGTGGCGAGAGCAAACGGGGCTGCCCTTGCCTCTCGGCGCCAACGCCCTGCGCCGAGACATCCCACAAGAGAAGGCCGCCGAACTGAGTCGTCTGGTCCACGAAAGCATTCAGTTCGCACTGGAGCATCGGAAGGATGCCCTGGCCCATGCCATGAACTGGGCCCGTGACCTGGACACGGAACGAGCGGATCGTTTCGTGGGAATGTACGTGAACGATTTCACCCTCGATCTGGGGGAGAGCGGCAGAAAGGCCGTTCAAGAATTGCTGGCCCGGGGGGAAAAGGCCGGTATCATTCCCAAGGCACCGGAGTTGAATTTCCTCTGACACCCTGTTTCTGTAGCCCTCAATTGACGCAGAAGGTTCCCGCCATGATCTCAAAGCTCGGATTCGCCGCCGCAGGTATCCTGTTGATCCTTTCCCTTCAAGGTTGTGAATCAGCCGCCGAGCGAGCCCGACTGCAGAAGGCCCCCGTGAAGGAGATCGACTCCACCCAGCCGCCGAGCGCGATCTTCGGCCAGGGCTCCTCCGGCGGGATGGCGGCCCCCCTCAGCTCAGGCCAGGGTCAGACCGCCGCTCAGGGCCAGAGAACCTCCGGCGACGGCCACGATCATGACCACGACCACGATCACGAGGGGCACGATCACGGTCCGGCGAAGGCCGAAGAACACGGCCCGGGAGATGGACACAACCACGAAGCCCCACCAGCAGCGAGCGGTACGAGCCAGTCACCGGAAGAGGCCGGCTCCGCCTCGAGTGCAACCAGTCAGGACGCCAGGCCCAGCCAGGCCACTCCGGTCAAAGTGGAGACCCACGGCAAGAGGAACGAGCCCGAAGTGGCCCCCTTCGCTCATCCCCCCATGGATCCCGAAGCGGGCTCCGCTTCCTCACGGGTAGAAGCCTTCCCATGCAGCTGCCCGAGTACATGCGGATGCGGACACTGCTCCGGCTCCGACATGCCCTGCGGCTGCAAGGAGTAGGCCGGGAGCCGATCCGGCCCCGCCATCGAGGCAGGGCCTCCTGACCTGATCAGGCGGGTGCATGTCCCGTAGTGGGTCCCCCGGCCTATTCCGGATCCGTTCGACCCACTATGGATGCCCGCATCCATAGTAGAGGAACGAGCCCGAAGTGGCCCCCTTCGCTCATCCCCCCATGGATCCCGAA
>JAJFLN010000124.1 GCA_021772705.1 Candidatus Cloacimonadota bacterium
TTCGATCTCCCCCAGCTCTGGGGAGATCGAAAGGTGGCCATCGCCGACGGCACTCATGTGGAGCTGCGTGATGGCCTAGAACCAACATTCGTGTCACCAGCCGCCATTTGGATCACTTGAGCGGCAATCGAGTTTCACCACACCTTCATAAGCTGACGCTCTGGCCCTTGCGCTTGAGTAGCTTTATGCCATCGGCACGCAGCTCCCCCTTGGGATCGACGAAGCGGTATAACGTCTGGCGCGTGATCCCCAGCTCCTTGCACAGGTCGCCGACCGTGGTGTCACGTTGAGCCATGGCCGCCTGCGCGAGACGTAGCTTGGCCGGCGTCATCGTGTACGGCCTCCCGCCGGTGCGACCGCGCGCTCGTGCTGATGATAGCCCCGCCATCGTTCTCTCGCGGATCAGTTCACGCTCGAACTCGGCGAGCGCGGCGAAGAAGCCAAATACCAGCCGCCCGCCAGCTGTGGTGGTATCGATGTTTGCGCCCTGGCCCGAGAGCACCCGGAACCCGATCTTGCGTTCAATCAGGTCGTGGATGGTGTTGACGAGGTGGCGGAGGTTGCGCCCGAGACGGTCGAGTTTCCAGACGACCAGTGTGTCGCCATCGCGCAGTGACTTGAGACACGCTTCCAGACCAGGTCGATCGTCTTTCTTGCCCGTGGCCTGATCCTCATAGAGCCGCGACGGCTTCACGCCGGACGCGAGCAGAGCGTCGCGCTGGAGGTCGAACACCTGCGATCCGTCCGCCTTCGATACACGCATATAGCCGATCAGCACGTTGCCTCTCTGTCATTTATACGATCGATTGTGGGACAGACCTCCCAGCCGTAGCCACAACCAGAAAACTAGTCACATTTTCCGTCACTTATTCTATGCGTGACAAATGGAGCTGTCAAAGATTATGTTACAAGCTCGTGGGGTCTGCCCGCGACCGGCTAAACGAGAGACGTGTCTTCGCGCACTTTACTGATAACGACACCTGGCTCGGAGTTCCCGATGGATCATCGTATCGAAGCCACAGAAGGGTGGAGGTTGACCCACGCGGATGAGGTCCTCATCGCGGCCAAGAGTCGGGCGAACCGATTGTTGTTCGCCGTGCTGCTACTATTTTTCCGGGAACACAGCCGATTTCCCTGCGCCCCGGAAGAGATAGAGCCCACCACGATTGCGGACGTAGCACGGCAGCTCGGCCTGGCATCAGCCAAGATTCTCGTGGTCTCAGGACGCACCGTCGAGCGCTACCGTGCCGAAATACGCATCCTGTTCGGGTTTCGTGAAGCGACCGTTGCTGATGGCGAGATACTGACCGAGTGGCTGAGAGATCACGCGGTAGCAGATAGTCGTCATATTGACCAACTCACCGTGGCCCTCGCTGAGAAATGTCGAATACTCAAGATTGAACCACCCGCTCCCAACCGCATTGAGCGCTTCGTTCGCGCCGCGTTCCACGCCTATGACGACCGCTTCTGCGGCGAAATCCATCGTCGCTTGGCTCCGGCGACACGAACCCAACTCGATGCCTTACTCCGGCCTGCCGTCGTAGAGCAAACGGCTGCGGCGAACGATGAGTCGGACGACTACGTTCCTGCAGTGCTGATGCACCTGCGTTCCGATCCTGGCGGACCGAGCGTCAACAGCTTGCAGACCGAGTTGGCCAAGCTCGACCTGGTTCGCAAGCTCGGACTACCTCAAGGCCTTTTTGCTCATGCACGGCCGCACGAGGTCGAACGTTACCGACAGCGTGTGGCGGTCGAGGCCCCGTACGAGCTGCGCCGGCATGCCGAACCGGCTCGGTTGACAGCCCTTGCCGCCTTCGCATACCTGCGTGGCCGGTCGCTCACCGATGGCCTGGTCGATCTTCTGATCGACACCATCCATCGCATTGGTGCTCGCGCCGAGCGCAAGGTGGAGCGAGAGCTACTCGATAATCTCAAGTGCGTCACCGGTAAACAGAACATCCTGTTCGAGTTGGCCGACGCTTCGCTGGCGCAACCGGATGGCATCATACGCGAGGTCGTATTCCCGGTCGCCAGCGAGCAGACCCTGCTCGACCTGGTCAAGGAATGGAAAGCGACCGGTCCGACCTATCGAACGACGCTGCGCACCGTCATCCGCAACTCCTACAGAGGCCATTACCGCCGCATGGTACCAAGGGTCCTTCAAGCCTTGGAGTTTCGCTCGAACAACGAGAGACACCGCCCGGTGATCCGCGCGCTCGAGCTGGTGCGGCGTTATGCGACCACAAAGCTGCGCGTTTTCCCCGCTGAGGATGATGTGCCACTCGACGGCGTCGTCAGCGGGCTCTGGCGCGATGTCGTGATCGAGACCGATGCTCAAGGTCGCAAGCGTATCAACCGCATTACCTACGAGATTTGCCTACTTCAGGCCTTACGCGAGCAGCTACGCTGCAAGGAGATCTGGGTCGTCGGAGCCAATCGTTATCGCAACCCGGACGAGGACTTGCCCGCCGACTTCGAGGCGGAGCGCGCTCGCTATTACGCTGCCCTGAAGCTGCCAGTTGAGGCTGATCGTTTCATCGAGAGTATCAAGTCGGAGATGCGCACGGAGCTTGGCATTCTCGACGCTGGACTGCCGAGCAACGTCGATGTCCGGCTTGGCGAGAGACGGGGCAAGAGCTGGATCACGTTGACGCCGCTCGATGCCCAGCCGGCCCCGGACAACATCGTCAAGATCAAGGCTGAGCTGCAGTCGAAATGGTCGATGACCAGTCTGCTAGACATGGTCAAGGAGAGCGATCTGCGACTCGGCATCACCGATGTACTCAAGAGCCCGACCTCCCACGAGAACCTCGATCGATCCACGTTGAGACCGCGTCTACTGCTCTGTTTGCACGGTCTCGGCACCAACGCAGGTCTGCAGCGAATGGCGAGCCTCGGATCGGGCGTGACCAGCAGAGACCTGGCTTATGTCCGGCACCGCTATCTCAGCGTGCCGGCGCTGCGCGAGGCGATCGCTGTCGTGACCAATGGCACTCTCGCCGCACGCAACCCAGCAATCTGGGGCAACGGCACAAATGCGTGCGCGTCCGACTCCAAGCACTTCGGGGCTTGGGATCAAAACCTTACAACGCAATGGCATGTCCGCTATGGCGGTCGCGGCGTCATGATCTACTGGCACGTCGAAAGGAAATCGCTGTGCATCCATTCGCAGCTGAAATCACCATCGTCGTCCGAGGTCGCCTCGATGATTGAGGGCGTGCTGCATCACTGCACCGAGATGGAGGTCGACCGACAATACGTCGACAGCCACGGCCAAAGCACGGTCGGCTTCGCCTTCTGTCGGCTGCTCGGATTCCAGCTTCTGCCGAGACTCAAGGCAATCGGCAAGCAGAAGCTCTATCGGCCAGACACTGGCCAACCCGACGCCTATCCCAATCTGCAGCCGGTGCTGACCAAGCCGGTTGATTGGGAGCTGATCCGACAACAGTACGACCAGATGGTAAAGTACGCAACGGCTCTTCGCCTCAGAACCGCTGAGACCGAGGCCATCCTGCGTCGATTCACCCGCAATAACGTCCAGCACCCGACATACAAGGCGCTCTCCGAGCTCGGCCGCGCCGTGAAGACGATCTTCCTCGCCCGTTACCTGCACAGCCATGCGCTGCGCCGTGAGATCCAGGAAGGTCTCAACACCATCGAACGATGGAATGGCGCCAACGACTTCGTCTATTTTGCTCGCCGTGGTGAGATGACAAGTAACCGCCGCGAGGATCAGGAGATCAGCATGTTGTCGCTACATTGGCCCAGTCCCATTGGCAGGGCCGATTGACCGAAACCGACCTTAGGGCGTTGACGCCGCTGATGTGGGAGCACGTCAACCCGTACGGCCGCTTCGAGCTGGACATGTCGACTCGATTGCCGATCAAGTGATCCAAATGGCGGCTGGTGACACGAATGTTGGTTCTAGGCCTTCTACCACTGTCCTGCGGCCAGTTGGCAACCGGCCTCGCAGCTTAACGCCATTCATTCGGCCGACCGAGCAGCGACTAAAGTCTCAACTGTGAGTTTCCTGTACCATCGGTCCGCGCTTCTCTGAATGCTCGAATACCAACACCCGGTGACGCTTCCATCACATTTCCTCTTTTAGTTGCTTCGACGCCGGTCCTAGCTTCATCGCCAGCTCGAGAGCATCATCCCGGTCTCGCTCTGCCCGCAGCCGGAAACGTCTCGAACTTCATGATGCGTTCGAATTCCCTGCATCCGGTCGCGCTTTCCTCAACATTTCTCTTTTAGTTGCCACGACGCCGATCCTGGCTTCAACGCCAGCTCGAACGCAGTACCCAGGTACCGTTCTGCTCGCAGCCGGAAGCGTCCCGCGCTTCATGATGCGTGCGAACCCCCATAATCTGGTCGCATCACCGGCTCAGACCATCACGT
>JAJFLN010000125.1 GCA_021772705.1 Candidatus Cloacimonadota bacterium
CACCGCTTTAACAACTCGCTTCCGCAGACTTTCCTGAGCGAGGGGACTTAATTTTCGCGTATCATCGACCATAGCAATAGAATCTATTGCTATTGCAGTGATGTAAAACATATTGTCGCCGGGTTAATAGGAAACGTCGACGAGCTTTCGAAATACACTCCAATTGTAAAATCACTTCACGAGCTCGTACCCGAATACCCACTTTTACACTGGCGAAATCTACATCCTGTCGTTCAAGAAAAATCGAAACAATACTACATCGAATCGAATTATTACACCGCAATGCTCGAGTCTACAAAGAAATATGTTTCGGCCGTTCGAGAGAAATCAAACAGCCCAAACCGAACCGATCTTTCATTAATGCAACACGCTTTCTCAGCATTACTCAAAGTGATTGGTTCTTACAAAAAAAGAGACGGAAATGATTTCTCTCGAGACACAATCGATAAAATGCAAACTGCTCAACAACAGCTATCAGAAGCTATAATTAACGGAGTGAGAAACCCGCTGTCCCATGAAGAAATTTCTGATCTGAAAGAGTCCGACTTGTTCTCAGAAAAAGACTGTTTGGACTTGCTCAGTCTGCTATCGCATTTATTTAAACGCCTTGATAATTCAGTGAAGATCAATCCATGAAAAACAGAAAACAAAAGCGCTACGCAGTCGATCTTTTCGCGGGGTGTGGCAGTTTGTCCGAAGGTCTTAAGCAAGCAGGATTCGAAGTCATCGCTGGCGTCGAGATTAACCAGAATGCAGTCAAAGCCTACAAGATGAACCATTCGGATACAGTGCTATTCGATGAGGACATAAAAAAAATCGACACAACAAAGATCCTAAAACTGCTAAACGGTTACCCGCTTCATTTGCTCGCAGGCTGCCCGCCCTGCCAAGGGTTCTCTTCACTTAGAAGGTTAAATCGAAAATCTCCAGTTCACGATAAAAGAAATAGTTTAATCAACCAATACTATAGATTCGTAGAAGAGTTAGACCCAACGACGATCATGCTTGAGAACGTCCCGGGTCTTGTCGACTACACATTATTTAAATCTTTCGTCAGAAAACTCAAAAACCTGGGATATACTGTTAATTATAGAGTTGTTGATGTATCCAACTACTCAGTGCCTCAGCGCAGAAGGAGGCTCGTTTTGTTAGGATCAAAAGTAAGCAAAATCGACATAGCGGCCGAGTCGAGCAAATCCGCAACTGTAAAGGACACTTTCAGAAAGCTGAAATCATGTCAGCGAAACGATGAGCTTCAGAATATCTACCCTATTCATACGGATCGTATCCAAGAAATGATTTCGCTGATTCCGAAAGATGGAGGCAGCAGAAAAATTCTACCCGAAGAATTTAAACTTGAGTGTCACGAAAAGAATAGCATCGGTTTCAACGACGTATACGGCCGCCTGAGCTGGAACGCGGTTTCATCAACCATCACTGGTGGCTGCCTAAATCCTTCGAAAGGCCGGTTTCTTCATCCAGAAGATAACAGATGCATTTCCGCAAGAGAAGCAGCCCTACTTCAAACGTTTCCAACAAACTACAAATTCCCAACCGATATTCCGAGAGCTGAGCTCGCTCTATTAATTGGTAATGCTCTTCCTCCAGAATTTAGTAAACGCCAAGCAGAAAACATTATTCGACACCTCAATGTTTGTTTAAGTTAGTTCTGTTTTCAGAAACTTGTGGTTTAGTCTTCTGGTTGTCTACGCAGTCTTAAAAAATTGAATTTATCTCAAATCGTCGAAGAAATTTAATATGCTAGGCACCCTAATTACGAAGCTTGATGCATGAATATCGTTTCAGATAAAAATCGGATTCTAGGTGCAGAGGTATCGATACAAGAGGTAGACTCAGAATTTGGATTAATACTGGAGTCCAGAAGCGGTTCAATGGCCGCTGGTGCGGCCAGAAACCCCGATTATTTGATCGCCTTAGATTTAATTCTTCTTCGTCTGCAGAGAATGGGAGTTCAGGGTATTCGAATCTCCGTTGTATCGAAGTTGTCAATGCGTATATAGACACGAAATCAGAGATTCATCGAATTTGAAGGAAAAAAGACAATAGGTCTTCAAGGCTGTGAATTAACGACGTTGCGCCACAAAATCAGTAAAGCCCAACAACTAAAAAAGGAAGACCCCTCAAAAAAGGGCGGAAACCCAACCAAGAGAATTTTAATAGAAGCTCAAATTTCAAAAATCGAATGGCAAAGAGTCATTCGCGGCAACACATCTTTTTCTTCAATATCAGATGACGAGTTAAATCGAAATGACGCTATATTTAGAATTCAAAATATTGATGATGCCAAAGAACGTACAGTTCGCTCGATATCGATAAGGAGAGGTCAGAAAAAGTTTCGCGATAGACTCCTAAAGGCGTATGAGGGGCAATGTGCGATTTCTGGCACAAGGATTCCAGAGATACTAGAGGCAGCACATATCATGCCCTACCAAGGTGCTGAGACCAATCACCCAACTAATGGTATAATCTTGCGTTCTGATATACACACATTGTTTGACTTGGGGCTAATCGGAATAAACTCGGTGTATCAAGTGCTAGTCTCAAAAAGGCTGAGGAATTCTGAATACGGAGCTTATCACGGTAATACAATCTTCGTGCCGAAAAGTCTGAACGTTCGACCTTCAATGGAAGCGCTGAACTCGAGGGCTTTGCCCAACTATTGAATTTGAGCCAACAGGGACAGCCAAACGGTCTGTGGTCAAC
>JAJFLN010000126.1 GCA_021772705.1 Candidatus Cloacimonadota bacterium
ATGCCCGCATCCATAGTGGGGCGAACGGAGGAGGGGACCCCCTGGGTGACATGCACCCGGGAAGAACTCCTGTGCTGGCGATTGGCAGAACGAAAGGGTAGATTACACTCCATTGAGGCCGTGACGGTCTCGGCGCCCGGACAGGCGAAACGAAAGCAAATCGCTCGTTGCCGCTCCGCGGGGGAGAGTCGGGACGCATCCCTGGTTGAAAGGCAATACCCCTGAGAGAAGACGGATTTTGTTGTAGTGGGGCTCAGCCCCACGCCCCGTTGGGGGAGCCAGCTCCCCCAAACCCCCAATTGGACTGGTGCGACTGAGAGTGCTGATAAACACTTGAATGACATAGGAAAGCTCGACCTGTTCATCCGGGTCCAGGGGCCTATGGCCCTTGGCGGGAGTTCGAGGGCGGGGCCCTCTTCATGGGTATTGGGTTGAAAGGAAAACAATGCTCCCCAGCAGTCAACGCCCCCTGACCCACCTGATCCTGGCCACGTCGCTGATGGCCAGCCTCGCCGTCCCCCTGGCAGCCCAGGGCATGTATGTCGATCACGGGGCGTCCAGCAAGGACGCCCTGGAGATGAAGAGGAAGTACGTACTTCGATATGTCTTGGACGTCAGCCGCGGCAACCCGCAGCAGGACCCGGCCATTTTCGACATCTTCACCCGGCTCCGGAATTCGGACTTCAAGTCCGAGGCCAGCAAGGCCTGGCTGGAGAAGATGAACAGTCGAGCCACCCGCTACTACGCGCGAAGGAGAGGCGTGGCGACGCCACCGGCGAGGACCGTGAAGCCACCGGCGGAGACAGCCGCCTCAACGGAAGGCGGGGCCTCGGGGGCGGTGGGATCGGCGGCGGCCCGGCTCCCGGGAGTCCGTGCTGACGACCCGGCCTACAACGCCACCTACGAGGGCAACATGGTGGGAAGGACCATTCAGATCAACAAGGCGGGAAGAATGCTCATGCTCGACGACGAGTCCCTGTGGCGGATCGCTGCCGACGATGTGGAGACCAGCTTGACCTGGAAGAACGGGCACCCCCTGAACATCGTCAACTTGGGCAAGGGCCGCTACCGGCTTTACAACAGCGTGGCCGGCGGGTTCGTCACCGCTGGTCTCGTACCAGCTGAAGCGGCTCCGGAGGAGGAGGAAGGGCAAGGGCCATGATGTGGTCGTCGGCGAAGCTGCCGTCTGGATTCCGGACCAGTCGGCGACGGGTCCCTTCGGTGTGGAAACCGAGAGACTCGTAGAGCCGAATCGCCCGGTCGTTGTCGGCCCGGACCGACAGCTCGATCCGGAGCACTCCCGAACCGTTGTCCGTTTCGGGCCAGCCGAGGAGCGCGTCCATCAGCGCCCTTCCCAGGCCGAGGGCCTGAGAGTCGGGATGAATGCCGACCTCCACCTGTGCCACGTGCCGCAGCCGCCCGGGCCGGAACCGATGAATCAGACCGGATCCGACCACCCGGTCCGAGATGAGCGCGACGAGCAGCATCCCTTGCCAGCCCGAGTGCTTTCCCGACACCCACTCCTGCAGCCCCCCGGCCATCTCCTCGACGGAGGAGGCCAGATCCTCCAGGTCCTGCACGACTCCCCGGCCGTCTCGAACGATGGCCCGCTCCACTTCGAGCAGCCCCTCGGCGTCCCCGGTGACCACGGGCCTGACCAGTGCCTGGCCACCGTTCTTCAGCTGAACTATCCGGTTCAATTCAATCGCCTGAATTGAGGGAATCCTCGCCTCGAAGGAGGCGATGGATCACTCGCTGCCAGTGGAGGGCTGGGAAGTCGGCGAAGGCCGGAGCGGAGCTGGCGTGACGAAGGTGCGGGTCGCCATGTCCTTGTCGAGCATGAGCAGTCCATAGCCGTCGCTTCCGACGATCTTCAACTTGCCGATGATCTCGCTGACCTGGGATTCCTCTTCCACCTGTTCGCTGATGAACCAATCGAGACAGTTACGGGTGGCGTAATCCTTTTCGCCCGTAGCGAGGTGCATGAGATCGGCGATGGAGGCGCTGACGCCCTGTTCGTGCTTGAAGACCCTCTCGAATACCTCCAGAACGGAGCCGAACTCGGCCGGCGGTGACTGGAGCTGTCCCAGCCGGACCATGGACCCGCGCTCGTTGACGTAGTTGAAGAGGATCAGGGTATGGGCGGCTTCTTCCTGAGCCTGCACCTTCATCCAGCGGGCGAAGCCTCGCAGGTTCTGGTTTTCCAGCCAGGCGGCCATCTGGAGATAGAAGTAGCTGGAGTAGAACTCCTTGGTGACCTGATCATTCAGGGCACTTTCAATGTTTTCGCTCAGCATTTCCGGCAATCCTTCCTGTTGATGCGCCAGCCCGAATCAGGACCGGGTCTCGGCGCAACAGGCAAGGGTGCCTCATAGTCCGTTCAACAGTCAAGGGGGATGGTCGATGGTCCATGACACCGGGACCCTCGATGGCGCGACGGAGGGAATCAGGACTCGTCGTCCCGTTCCTGGTGGTCCACAAGACGCTGCCAGCCTGGCGGCAAGGAGTATCCGAGGCTCTCGACGGTCGTGGCGAGAGCCGACTCTGCCTCGTTCTTGCAACCGGATGGATGTTCCTTCCGCCATCGTCCGTACAGCACGACCTCTTCCATGGGGCTGGAGTCCCATTCAAGGCCCGGACTTTGCTTCTTCGGGTCATCTGACTTAACACCAATGCCCATGAATCAGTGGAAGGAATGTTTGAAAACGAGGGCTCTGCCCTCGAACTCCCGCCAAGGGCCATTGGCCCCTGGGACCCCGATGAACAGGTCAAGCTTTCGTATGTCATTCAAGTGTTCATCAGCACTCTCAGTCGTACCAGTCCGATTGGGGGTTTGGGGGAGCTGGCTCCCCCAACGGGGTGTGGGGCAGAGCCCCATTACAACAAAATCCGTCTTATCTCACCGGCATTGGACTTAACACCAACTGAGGCTACGCCCTCCATTCAAGGCTGTTCTCGTCGATTTCAGTGATCCCTCCTTACCGCCGAATCAGGAGTTTCTCCCATACTTCCCTTTCCCAGCAGGGGCATTTCTATCGGAGTCACATGATCAAGACCCTCTTCAACTCCCATCGCATGACGATTCTTTCGATTCTGTTCCTGTCCGTCTCTCTGTTCATGACTCCCGGGCCGGGACTGGCGTTCACCTTCGCTGATTTTGGTGGCGAGTGGACCGGCACAGGCTCGGCTGCAGGCGGCGCCATCACGGGGACCTTCACCCTCACCAGCACCACCACCGGTGCTCTGTCATTCACCGGCGACCTGGACGGCGTCGGCGGCTCCGGGACAGGCATCCTGGACCCCAGGCTTCTTGCGTAAAACGGGGTCCAGGGGGCCGGCCCCCTGGCGGGGGACCGGGGGCGGCGCCACCGGCTTCAACGCCTTTCAATCGCAACTGCTATTTGAAGACATCAATCGAGGGTTTCACCCTCGAACTCCCACCAGGGGACTTCAAGTCCCCTGGACCCCAGACTTCTTGCAGAAAAGCGGGGTCCAGGGGGCCGGCTCCCTGGCCATCACCTCGGGGGTGCATGTCCCGTAGGGGGTCCCCTGGCCTATTCCGGATCCGTTCGCCCCGAGCTTGTCGAGGGGCCCACAGGCGCTTGCTTCGGCGTTTTGGCCTTGGCCAGTTCGCGCAGCTTTTCCCAATCCTCGGCTATCAAG
>JAJFLN010000127.1 GCA_021772705.1 Candidatus Cloacimonadota bacterium
GGGCACCGGTCAATTCGGCCCTGGAATCCGGACACTTGTCATGATCGCCAGGTTGCGCTGATTGCCGATGGCAACAGGTCAAGTTATGAAATCCTGAAGACTCGAAGTGTCCAGGAGTTGGGCCGGATTTGACCGGTGCCCGAAACTGCGTAGTTATTCTTGTGCGGGTCCTTAATCCCAGGTCGGCACCAGGAGGCAAACCCTTGCGCGAGCTATCATGGTTCTTGGCTTTCGTCGTTCTGTCCCTCTTCCTGGTTCTGGCTCCCGTTGCAGCCGCCGACAGGGAGGACGACCTGGATTCTCTGTTCCAGGATGGCCCGGAAATCGGGGCTCCTGTCGATGCCGACGGTCTGCTTCCCGAGGCCCTGGGCAGTCTGGATCTGGCGGCTGCGCGCTGGTCACCGGGCTGGCTTCTGGCCAGGCAGTGGAGCCACGGCAGAGGGCATCGCGTTTCATCCCACGTTCAGCGCATCCGGTGTGCAGTCTATCCCCGCGGCGGGCAACCCGACGGGACTGTCGGCGGGCGCCACGGCCCGCCTCACGGGCATCGTCAGTGTCGGCCACGGTGTGCTCCCCGGGTCCTTCGACGAACCTCATCGAGGTCACTTCCGCACCTTACGTGGTCCGCACCACCGCATCTGGCGGTACGCGCCGGGGTCGAATGGAGATCTCCATCCCAGGCCTTACTCCTTCGTTCCCGTTGAGACCGGGAGAGGCCTATCTCTTCCCGGTCACGGAAGAGCGCTCTCTCGAACTCCCGCAAGACCGCTGACACCGGGCCCAAGATCCCGGCTGGACGGACTCGATGGCCTCGTGCTAACCTGTGCGGTTCCGGTCCCTGAGGGCCAAGAACTGAGGTGGAATCAACGATGTCGACGATCGAACAGTGCGATGAACTCGCCAGGCTCGAAGCGGGGGAGCGGCTCACGAGTCAGGAATGGCTGACCCTGATTCAGAGCGTGCCGGGCGAGACGTTCCGAGCCCTGGCGGACCGCATGCGCATGAGGCTGCACCCCGATGGGATCGTCTGCTACGTGATCGATCGGAACGTCAATTACACCAATGTCTGTACAGCCGTCTGCACCTTCTGTGCGTTCTACCGGAAGCCGGGTCATGAAGAAGGCTACGTCCTGGGCCACGACGAGATATTCGCGCGGGTGGAGGAGATGCTGGAGCTGGGTGGCAGCGGCGTTCTCATGCAGGGCGGACTGCATCCGGACCTGCCCCTGGAGTGGTACGAGACCCTGCTGACGGAGCTGAAGCGGCGATACGGAATTCACCTTCACTGCTTCTCGCCTCCCGAGATTCACGCCTTCTCCCGGCTCTATGGAATGTCGGTCCGGGAGGTTCTGGTCCGGCTCAAGAATGCGGGACTCGATTCAATTCCCGGTGGCGGGGCTGAGATCCTCGTGGAGCCCTTCCGCCGGCGGAGAGCCACCAAGTGTACCGGGCCCGAATGGCTCCAGGTCATGGAGCAGGCCCACGGTCTGGGCCTGCCGACGACGGCCACCATGATGTTCGGTATGGGGGAGACCGAGGAGATTCGCCTGGAACATCTCCGGCTGCTGCGAGATCTGCAGGACCGGACGGGAGGCTTCATCAGCTTCATACCATGGACGTTTCAGCCCGATAACACCGCGCTGGGAAAGGCCTATCCCGATCGGGTCTCCCTCGACGAATATCTCAAGTGGCTGGCCATCAGCCGGCTCTACCTGGACAACGTGCCCAACATCCAGGTCTCCTGGCTGACACAGGGGCTCGACGGGGCCCGCCTCGGACTCCGATCTGGAGCCAATGACGTGGGCAGCATCATGATTGAAGAGAACGTGATCTCCGCTGCTGGAGCGAAACACCAGAGCGGCGAGGAGGGCCTTAGGCAGGCCATCATCGATGCTGGTTTCCATCCCTGCAAGCGGAACGCCGCATACGGTCGTCTTGAGCAGCTCCTGGATGTAACTTCCGCCGCGGACCCTGTTTCCGTCGGGGCCTGAGCGATTTCGTCGCATCCCCGGCAGCCGCCGTTCAGGGCAGCGGCTGCCCTGGCCGATAGTTCTTCATGGAGGAAGTCGAACCATGATGAGACTGATTTGCCGCAATTTGTCGCTCCTTGTAATCGGTGGGCTCCTTGCCAGCGCCACCTTGAATGCCACGCCTGCCCTGTCGGGGTCCTCGGGCCTGATCCGGATTCCCACGGCCTACACCCTGAGCCGCGGCGAGATCGATACCGCCATCGACATGCACTGGTTCAATCGTGCGGGACCAGCGGCGGACGTCCAGTTCGTCAACTCCCGCTTCGTGCTCGGGCTCTTCGATGCCGAGGAGTTCGGCGCCGAGATCGGCGTCCATCGCCTGGACATCGACAACGCCGGAGGCAGCGGAACCGCCATCACCGGGAAGTACCGCTTCGAGGGGATCTTGCCCCTCGGGGCCTTCGCCATCGGCGGCCGGGTCAACGTGGGTGGCACGGACCAGAACACGGCGTACATCGTTGGCTCCACCAACGCTTCCCGTTCCTTCGCCGTCCATTACGGCGTCGGCG
The DNA here is from genome assembly GCA_021772705.1 of Candidatus Cloacimonadota bacterium. Classification (GTDB taxonomy): domain Bacteria; phylum Muiribacteriota; class UBA6191; order JACPRK01; family JACPRK01; genus OFTM100. Next base: position 2,540 of record JAJFLN010000127.1, read on the forward strand.
TCAACACCAACGATGCCCGGGGACTCTTCAGCCCCTTCGGAGGCAAGGACGCCAACCTCGACTCAGACAGGATCTTCCCGATGTTCGGAGCCGAACTCGACTGGAATGACTTCAAGCTCAACGCCGATTACAACGGCGACAGCGCCGCCTTCGGCCTGAACTACTATCCCATGCCCGCCGTCGTGGCCAACGTCTTCTTCATCGACGAAGGAGACATGGAGACCCGCATCGGCGGCAACTACAGTCTCGGCTTCGGTGTGTCCCTTCAGTTCTGAGGCAGCTCTCCGTCGAAACGACGGGCTTTGGCACGCAGGCGTACTCGAGGTCTGGTGGTATACTGGAAGCGGTGTCATGGGCTCAGCTTTCGGAATGCAGCCAGGCAGCGAGGTGTCGAACTATACCGGACCCTCCCTGGCAATCCGATGCCGGGCCAGACCAGCCGTTTGCCCCTGACGGCGGGCCCTTCGCTACATTCCCGTTTCCGAGATGACCGTAGCCAAGAACATACTTCTGACCGGGCTGCCTCGCGTGGGCAAAACAACGGTGATCCAGAAGATCCTCGCCAGAGGAAAGGTCAAGTACGGGGGCTTTTACACCCAGGCGCTGGATCCTGAAGCCCGGAGACGGAACTTCAAGCTCGTGACGCTGGAGGGGAACAACCGGGAGTTCTCCAGGAAGGAGCTGATCCGCCGATTCGAGGTGGAGGAGCTGCTCGGCCTGGACCTGGAGGAGTTGGAGAAGTCCGGAGTGGAGGCAATTCGCCGTGCCCTGGTGCGGTGCCAGGTCGTGGTAATCGACGAGATTGGCCGCCACGAAGCACTCTCCGTGCCCTTCCGGCAGGCTGTTGAGCAGGCCCTGGACAGCGCCAGACCCGTCCTGGCATCCGTGCCGCTCTACGGCACCCCTTACATCGAGGGGCTGAAGGCACGTGCCGATGTCCAGGTCATCGAGGTGACAGGGGAGACCCGGGTCCTGCTGGCCGATCGGATCGCCCAGTCCCTCCGGGATTTGACCCGGACGCCGATTCAGCAGGCCCACCTCGCCGTCTCGGCAAGGTAGGGTGCGTCATCGTCTGGCCCGGCCTCGAATCCGCATTGGCGGCAGCTAGCTCTCAGAGCTTTCGCTGTCGTCGGGGGATGCCTCGGCTCCTGGGGTCCGAGTGGTCTCCAGAGGAGCCGTGTTCCTGGCCGGCTCTGGCGGGGTCTCGGACTTTGTTTCGCCGTCGCCATCGAACCGGACGACCACGATGGTGACGTTGTCGATGCCGCCCCTGTCCAGGGCTGCTTGGACCAGGCTCTCGGTCAGCTTCTCCAGATCCCGGCCTGCTTCCTTGATCAAATCAGACAGATCCCGGTCTTCGACGAGGCCGTGGAGGCCGTCGCTGGCGAGCAACAGAAGGTCGTCACGCTGGAGCTCCACGTGGGCCGTGTCCACGTCCAGATCCGAGTGGGTCCCCAGGGCCTTGGTGATGATGTTCCTCTGGGGGTGTACCCGGGCCTGCTCCTCCGTCAAGATCCCTTCCCGGACCGCCTGGGCCACCAGCGAGTGGTCCAGGGTGACCTGGGTTAGTCGTCCCGAGCGGTAGTGGTACAGCCGGCTGTCACCCACGTGTCCCACGATGGCCTTTCCGCCGCTGACGATCAGGGACGTCAGCGTCGTTCCCATGCCGAAGTACTCGGGAACCACGGCGGAGGTCTCGAAGATCTTCAGGTTCGCGTCTTGCACGGCCTTCACGATCTTCTGCTCTTCCGTCTTGTCAGAAGCGGCAGCGCCGTAGCTCGATCTCAGTGTATCGACGGCGAGCTGACTGGCCATCTTCCCGCCCCGATGTCCCCCCATACCGTCAGCGACTGCGAACAGGGCAGGGGTGATCTCCGGGTCTGTGCTCTGTACCGGCGCACAGAAGTTGTCCTCGTTCTGCTTTCGGGTCAGGCCGACGTCAGTTCGGCAGGCGTATGTCAGGTTCCTGAGTGCAGGTGTCACTTGAATCACTCGATTAGCTCGGGGGGTTGTTGGAAGAGCTTACCAGTTTCTTTGGAACCAGTATCCCGAATATCAAATAGAGCAAGATTGCCGGTCCGGCCACGACCCATTGCTTGAAGGGCGCCGCCTGAGCCAGGGGACCTCCGGCTGCGAACAGGGGTGTCAGCGGACCCGTGGGCTGGTCCAGCTGTGCCCAGACAGGAGTCCAGGGGATGGCTATCAGTGCGATCAGAGCGATCTGCAGGAGGCTGAGCAGGATCCCTGCCACGGCCTTGCCGGACCGGAACCCGCCCATTCCCCACCAGAGGTAGACAATCCCGTTACCCTTCCTGCAAGGGGTGCCTGCCGCCGGTGCTGGCGGCTTCTCTTCAGAGCTGACGGCGCCTCCAGCTGAATCGGATTTGACGCCTCCCCCCACAGAATCGGCTCCGGAGGCGTTGGACTCACTGGAGTCCTCAGGCTCCGGCGGCGGGGCCTTGAGAGCCTGTTCACAGAGCCCGAGATACCTCTTGGCGTAAGGGTTGTCGGGAACCAGATCGAGGATTCCCTGAAACTGCTCGGCCGCCTGGTCGTAGATCTTCAGCCCGTAGAGGGCGATTCCGAAGTCGAGGCGGTGCTGATCCTGCTCTGGTTCGAGTTCGATGGCCTTCGAGAAGTGGGTGATCGTCTCAGTTTCCACACCATTCCCCGCATAGGCCTTGCCAAGGAACGCATGGATCTCCGCCGAATCCTGCTTGCGGGTCGCCACGGCCTGGACGAGGCGCAGCGCCCTGGGGAAGTCCTTGCTGGCCAGCGCTTCCTTGGCCTGTTCCCACTTGGCGGAGATACCCTCGTCGTCAAACATCGAGGCCGGATCGAATCCCTCAGGATCGTCCTTGAAAGCTTCCAGGTCACCCAGGATCTCCTTGGCCTTCTGATATCTAGCGTTCGGGTCCCGGGCCAGCAGCTTGGTCACAATGTGGTCCAGACCTCGAGGCACATCGGATTCCACGGCGCTGGGGTAGGGGATGTCACCCTTTAGCTGTTCTTGGCAGACCTCGTTGAGAGCCACCTGCTGGAAGACGCGCTTGCCCGTCACGGTCTCATGGAGCATGAGGCCCAGAGAGTAGAGGTCGCTTCTCTCATCGAGCTTCCTGCCCTGGTTCTGCTCCGGGCTGGAGTAGTTGAAGGTGCCGACGATCGATCCATCGGGGTTGGCGGCCTGCTCCGACGTGACGGCGATTCCGAAGTCGATGAGCTTGACCACTCCGTCATTGGAGACCAGGACGTTCTCGGGCTTGATATCCCGGTGGATCAGGTCCTTGTCATGATAGTGAGCCATGGCGTCGGCCACGGCGCCGACGATCTCGACGGCTTGCTTCCAGGGCAACTTGCCCTTCTCGGCGATGACCTCATTGAGGGGCTTGCCCCTGACGTGCTCCAGGGCGATGAAGTTCACTCCGTCCACTTCTCCGCTGTCGACGTAGTGGACGATGTTGGGATGTTCGAGCATCTGGTAGATGTCTCGCTCCCAGAGGAACCTGGTGATGGTCCTCTGGTCCCTGCTCTTCTCCTTGAAAAGGGTCTTGATCGCCACCAGTCTCCGAACCGACGGGTTGTAACCCACATGGACGGCGCCCATGCCCCCGTGGGCGAGCTCCTCGAGAATCACGAGATTCTTCAGTTTGTCCAGGGTCTTCATGGCTTTGTGGAGGCAGGTCCGGAGAGACTCAAGAGCCTTGCTCCTGCTGCGTCTTGGTGATCCGCTCCTCGGCGTTCTTCGCCAGCTTTCCCTCGGGCTTGAGGGAGATCACGACCTCCCACTCCTCGATGGCCC
>JAJFLN010000128.1 GCA_021772705.1 Candidatus Cloacimonadota bacterium
AGATTCGCCTGCGGCCCCGATTCGTCAACGGCCTGCTCGGGACCGATCTGCCCGCCCAGAAGATGGCCCGGATACTGACCAGCCTCGGCATGGAGGTGGAGGCTGACAGCGACGACGGCCCGGAGCCGGCGATGAGGGTCCGAGTGCCCACTTTCCGTCCCGACATCGAGACCGAAACAGACCTCTCGGAAGAGGTGGCCCGGCTTCACGGCTACGACGAGATCGAGTCGTCCCCCCCCAGGATTCCCGCCCTCCCGACGGAGGAATCTCCCCTGCTGAAGCTGATCCATGACGTACGGGACTCCTTCGCCTCCTCCGGACTCTGCGAAACCATCAGTCTGAGCTTCACTCCTCCCGGCGCCGACGAGTCGGTCACGCTGAAGAAGCCCCTGACGGAGGACTCGGCAGCCCTGAGACAGAACCTGATCGACGGGCTGCTGGCGACGATGCAGTTCAACCTGCAGCGGCAGTCTCCCCCGCCGCGGCTCTTCGAGATCGGCCGGGTCTTCCGCCAATCCCGGGAGGGCGAGAAGAGGACCCGATATGGCTTCGACAAGCTTCCCGTCCAGCCCTATCAGGCCGCATTCCTCGTCTCCGGCCGATCCGGACCCGACTGGCGGGACGAGGGCCGAAACGTCGACTTCCACACCGCCCGAGGCGTCCTCGACGCCCTGGCCGCACAGCTGAAGATCCCGCTGGAGATCGGCAAGGAGATACCCGAAGACCTGTCCCTCCCCTCCGCTGCTCACCCGGTCCGGCGAGCCGCAATCCGGAGTGGCGGGAAGTGCGTCGGTTTCGTTGCCGAGATCTCTCCCGACGTCGCCTTCCTCAAGAAGTTCCCCCTGGCCGCCGCCTTCGCTCAGATCGACCTGGAAGCCCTGGCTTCCCGGCCCAGGAGAGCGGTCAAGCTCGCCCCTCTGCCGGGCTACCCGAAGGCGGAGCGAGACCTGGCTTTCCTGCTGCCTGAGCAGGTCTCCTTCGAACAGGTGCGACAGGCCATCGACACCGCTGGCGCGGCGAACCTGGAGTCCGTCGAGCTCTTCGATGTATTCACGGGAAAGAGCTTGCCTGAGGGTAAGAAGAGCGTCGCCTTCAATCTGGCCTTCCGGCATCCCGACCGGACCCTGAAAGACGATGAGGTGGAGGCCGCCGTCGGCTCCATCGTCAATCGAGTCAAGGAGCTCGGCGGCGAGCTCCGCTGACGCCCGCTACCCATGGCACCAGCCCTGAAGTTCGCCGACCTGAAGGCCCGCCTGTCGACCGGGGGGACCTTACCTCCCCTGATCCTCCTCCTAGGTCCGGAGCGATTCTTCAAGGAAGAGGCCCTGGAGTTCATCGCCAAGAATCTACAGAAGAAGTCCGGTGGTGACCTGAACCGGATCAGCGTCGACGCCACCTCGTCTGACCTGGAAGCACTGCCGGCCACCCAGCTGTCCCCTTCTCTCTTCGGAGGTGAGAAGCTGATCCTGATCCGTGGGTTCGACAAGGTGAGAGCAGCGGACAGGAAGACATTCCTCAGGACATTGGCGGAGTGCCATCTGGCGCCAAGTATCCACGTGGTCCTGCTATCGGAGGACATGAGGTCAGCTCCGGCGGATCTGAAGGGCTGCAGCCATCAGGCATATCTCTTCTATGTCCCCTGGAAGTCAGAGCTGATCGCCTGGATCGCCCAGCGGCTGACGGCCCGAAACGTCACGTGCAGCCGGACCGTACTGGACCTGCTCTATCGGCTTCACGGCAAGACCGTCCCCTGGAAGACCGACCTGGAGGTGGATGTCTTCGCCCTGGCCGGCTCGGTGGATCGGCTGGCAAGGCACGCCACTGCGACGGGCGGGGGCAGCGTGAGCGAATCCGACGTGGAGCAGGTGCTGGGCCGCGTCGCTCCTCCCGACGTGTTTCACCTGGTCGACCTGGCGGGACAGAGGCGGCGTCCCCAGGTAGTCAGGGCCACCCGGGTGTTCCTGCAGGATTCGGGGGAGAACGCCATCGGTCTGGTGGCGCTGCTGCTGGCCCGGTTCGAGAAGCTCATTCAGCTCCGTGCCGCGGCGACCGAGAGCCGGCGAGGAGTCTGGGAGAAAACTCTGCGGCAAGCACAGGAGATCGATCGGGCCGTCCGGTTTCCTCAGAGGCGAGCGGCCATGGCCAACCTGGCCGAGCACCTCGAGAGCACCGGGGGTGAGCTGGCTCGTGTGGCGTCGGAGCTGAAGGAATACCAGCGGTCCGCCCTGATCCAGCAAGCAGATCGATACGAGCTGACGGACCTGAAACGACACTTCGGCGATCTGGTGCGGATCGACGCCCTGCTCAAGAGCGGCGGCGGTGATGACCGGGCCGAAGTCGAGGGGTTCATGGCCCGCCTGTAGAGCACTGCGCCGGGACACAGTCAACAACAGCCCTGCCAGGTCATGGAGCCCGGGGGGACAGATCGAGCAAGACGTTTCTCAACTCATCGTCGTCGGACGAGTAATGCACCTGTCTCCAGAAGCTCCTGAATTGCCAGCCCGATCTGCGCCGGAATGGCCCGGGAGATCACTCGTGGTAGATCTTGATCAGATCGTCCAGGGGCGCGCTGCCGGCCAGTACCTTGGCCCGGCAGGAGTCATGAAGGGTCTGCATGCCCTCCTTGTTCGACTGCTCACGAATGTTGATCAAGCTGGCGTTGTCGATGATCAGCTGTCGTACCTCGTCGCTCATGAGCATCACTTCGAAGATGGCTTCCCGGCCCATCACGCCCGTGCTGTTGCAAGCCTTGCAGCCTCGTCCGATGTAGAATGGGTAGTCCATGTACTGATCCAGATCCAGACCGGAAGCAATCAGCTCTTCCCGGGTGACGGACTGCCGTTCCTTGCACTCCTGGCAGACCCGGCGGACGAGCCGCTGAGCCACGATCACGTTGAGGGCCGCGGCGAAGAGGTAGTTGTCGATACCGATGTTCTGGAGACGGCCGATGGTGTCTACGGCCGTATTGGCGTGAATCGTAGCGAACACCAGGTGACCCGTAAGCGAGGCCTGGATGGCGATCTCGGCCGTCTCATAGTCCCGGATCTCACCGATCATGATCACGTCCGGGTCCTGCCGCAGAATGGACCTCAGAGCCTTGGCGAAAGTCAGGCTCCGTTCCGGGTCCGACTTGTTGATCCGCACCTGGGTCTGATGAATTCCAGCGAGCTTGTACTCCACCGGGTCTTCAACAGTGATGATCTTCGTGTCCCGCTTGTTCAAGGTCGACAGAGAGCTGTAGAGCGTGGTGGTCTTGCCCGAACCGGTCGGCCCTGTGACGAGGACCCACCCGTAGGGACGGAACATGCCCTTCTGGTAGCGCATCAGGTCATTGGGATCGAAGCCGAGCTCCGAGAGCTTCAACTCCAGGCCGGAGGCTCCCAGGATCCGGATGACCACATTCTGACCGTAGATCGACGGCAGGATGCTGACCCGGAAGTCGATGTTCTTACCCCGGAGCTTGACCTTGAACCCGCCGTCCTGTGCGATGGTGCGCTCCGTGATGTCTACGTCGGACAGGATCTTGATGCGGGAGAGAATGGCGTTGTAGTTCTTCCGGTCCACGTGGGAGCGGTCGTAGAGCAGACCGTCGATCCGGTACCGGATCAAGACGTCTTTCACGGTCCCCTCGATGTGGATGTCCGTCGTCCTCTCCTGGATGGCCTGAAGCAGCAGCTTGTTCACGAACTGGACGATGGCGCCCTCGTTGGACTGCTTCTTGATCTGGTCCAGATCCACGCCGTCCAGACGCTCGTCGTCGTCGTCGACGGAGGCGACCTCCAGGTTCACCTGATCCAGAACCTCGTCGATGTCGACGTCCTCGAGCATCTGCTCGGCGCTGGACCGATACTTGTTGATGATCTTCACGAGCTGCGCCTTCTGGGCCACGACGAACTTCACACTCAACCCGGTGATACGGGCGATGGTCTGGAAACCGGCAATGTTGGTTGGATCGTGGGTGACCAGTGTCAGGACGTTGTCTTCCAGGCGGACAGGCAGGACGTGGTGGATGCTGATCAGATCGTCGCTCAGGATGTCGTAGTGCTCTTCCTTGGGCGTGAAGTTCGCCAGGTCGAAGTAGTTGACGCCGTACTGGAACGCCAGGGCCCGGGCCAGGACCTCTTCGGTGATGATCCCGGCCTCCACCCAGATCTCTCCCACCCGCTTCGACCGGTCTTCCCGCTGAATGGCCAGGGCCGAATCGAGCTGCTGCGGCGTGATGAGACCCTTGGAGATCAGGATCTCGCCAATACGCTTCTTCTGGATGAATTCACTCGTCATTGATACCTCGCAAGGGATTCAGAATTCGTTCAGGGGCTGCCCCGATACAGCCAGGCCAGCCGAGGTGCTTCGAACATCATAGATCCCAGTGTACTGGACCTCCCTCACCAGTCCACTACTGGGACAGATGAATTTCAGGGTTCGTGTCACCGTCAGGGCCTGCCAGGTCTTGATGTTCTTCACCGTCAGTTCCAGATGAGTCGGGTCCCGGGGAAACTGGTCCTCCGCAGGCACCGATTTGCCCAGGTCGTCTGTCAGGTCTGGCGCACCCAGATACCCCCGGTCCACCAGCTCCGCTAGAGTTCGCGGAAAGTACGGACCGCCGTCCTCGTCCACGTTGCCGTCCAGGTCGTCGTCGTTGACGCCGTTTCCGCTTGTATCCCCCGCCGGATCTTCCCCCGAGACTCCATCCCGATCCACGTCGGCGAAGATGTCGGGGATGCCTGTGGGCGGGGCGCAGGGATTGTCGAAGTCGAACTTGGTGGGCACCTCCGACCTGGCAAAGCTGCGAATGGCCTGTCGGATCCGGGACAGCCGATCCTTGAGGATCACCTCTGTCTGGCGGTCCCGGTAGGTCTGAGCCATGGGAACCGCCATCACTCCGATGATGGAGAAGATGACCAGGGAGGCCAGCATCTCGACCATGGAGAAACCCCACCGGCGAGAGCCTGCCGGCGAGGATCGATCCCGTCTCTGTCCGTCCGGTGCCGTCACCAGTCCGAGTACCGGGTTCCGTCGCTGGACTCACTCGAGTTCCAGCTCCGGACGTCAATCACGTCCGGCGGGTCTTCGTCGGTCCTGCCGTCCCCGTCGTTGTCGATGCCGTCCCTGGGGTCCTCGTCGATGTAGGGCTTGAAGCTGGTGGGATCCAGACCTACAGGGCTCACGCCGGCCGGTCTCAAGACCCGTGTGATCTCTCGAGGGCTCAGACCCGTCCGATCCGGTGGACCCAGGACGATGGAGGTGGGCGGCGAATCGGAGCCGGTATCGTAACCGGAATCGACCCAGTCGGCGTCGTTGTTGACCCGGGCCAGAATCACCCGCCAGCTCGACTCACCCGTGGTGGCGTCCACCGGAACCCGACCCCTCAGGATGCCCATTTTCTGGGTCAGGTCGTTGAGGTCCGTGGCGAAGGCCTCCTCGTCGATGAGGCCGTCCTCGTCGTCGTCGGCCCGGAACCGCGTGTCAAACAGGAGGTTCAGGAAACCATTCGCCAGCAAGACGGTCTGGCCCGCCCCGTCCACGTCGACCCCCCTGACGCTGTCCTCCACGCCGCGCAGACCCGGATAACCATCGGTGTTGAAGTCTCCCCGGGGGTCCTCGTCAATCTTGCCATCGTCATCGTCGTCGGCGTTGTTGCGAGGAAAGTCCCTGATGGCCATCCGGAAGATCAGCAGCGTTTCTCGCAGCGAGTTCTCCCGGTTGCGCCGATACAGGGAGCTGGCCACCGGTACGGCCGCGGAGGCCAGGATGGCAATCATGGCCACCACCGTCAGCAACTCGACAAAGGAGAAGCCCCTGCAACTTGGCAGAACAGCCTTCCGGCTCCAGACATCAGACTGGTTAGATCGTCGCATCCCGACTGAACTTACTGGAATGGACCTCGTCGATGCAATGCGTCGGCCCAGGGCCTCGCTGATTCGGAACCAGAGAGGCCCCCTGTGGCCCAGGACCTTCTCGTGGCGAAGGGCAAGCGGATTGAAGCGAGACGACCGCCCCCCCGTGATTGAGGAGCGGCCGAGGATAGCCTGAAGATGGGATGCGAAACTGCGCATTTATTCCTGCGCGGCCCCTTACCGGTTGCGAAGGATCAGCAGATGAAGAGCATCTCCCGGTACTTGGGCAAAGGCCAGTAGCCGTCGGGAATCTGCTCCTCCAGGGCGTCGCAGTGTTCTCGCAACCCCTCCAGGAGGCCCAGCACTTCGTCGGCCAGCACACGACCTTGCTTGCCCAGCTTGTTCTGGCGCTGCGCCTTTGCCATGGCCACGTCGAGCTGCTCCAGGGTCTCGTGGAGCTTGCCGGCATGGGCCGTCACGTCCCGGAGCTGCATCTGCTGGTAGCCCAGTGCGGCGTCGACCCGGGCGTCCTTGATCCCGCTGAGGCTCTGGGAGACAGCGATGCTCGCCGCGGCCAGCTGAGTCTGGAACCGGACGGCAGCGGGAAGGACCATGGTGGCGGCCATGTCCTTGATGGTCTCCACCTCGATCTCCAGGTCCTTGATGTAACGCTCCATCTTAACGGCGTACCGGGACTCAACCTCTGCGGCGCTGAAGATGCCGAGACGCTTCAGGAGCTTCTTCTCGTCAGCTCGAAGCAACACCTCCAGGGCCTCCGGAGTCTTTCTCAGATTCGGCAGCCCCCGTCGGGACGCCTCCTCTACCCACTCCTCGGAGTAGTTGTTTCCCTCGAAACGGATGTCCTTGGTCTCGATCACCGCGTCCCGGACCACATCCATGACGGCCTTCTCCAGAGGCGTGCCGTCCTTCTGACGGGAGCGGATGTCCCGGGCCATGGCCTCCAGGCCCTCCGAGACCGCAGCATTCACCATGGCAAGGGGGAAGCTGATGGAGAAGGCTGATCCCACGGCTCGGAGCTCGAACTTGTTGCCTGTGAATGCGAAGGGACTGGTCCGGTTTCGGTCCGTGTTGTCTCTCTGGATGGAGGGGAGCTTGGAGATGCCAAGCTTCAGAAGCCGCTTCTCCGTCGTGTCCGAACCATTGGCTCCGCTTTCGATGTCGTCCAGTATCCGGGTCAGCTGCTCGCCCAGGAAGACGCTCATGATCGCCGGGGGGGCTTCGTTGGCGCCGAGCCGGTGGTCGTTGCCTGAACTGGCAATGGATGCCCGGATCAGCGCGCCGCGGCGGTGAACACCCTTCAGGACCGCTGTCAGGAACACCAGGAACTGCAGGTTCCGGGTCGGCGTGTCTCCCGGCTCCAGCAGGTTCGTACCGTTGGCCTTCTGGAGCGACCAGTTCACATGCTTGCCGCTGCCGTTGATATCCGCAAAGGGCTTCTCGTGGAACAGGAGGGCCAGGTCATGTTTGCCGGCGATGCGGCGCATGACCTCCATGGCCAGCTGGTTCTTGTCGGCGGCGATGTTCGCCTCCTCGAAGATGGGGGCCATCTCGAACTGGGCCGGAGCGACCTCGTTGTGACGCGTCTTGGCCGGTATCCCGAGGCGGTAAAGCTCGTACTCCACCTCGTGCATATAAGCCTTGACCCTGTCCTTGATGCTGCCGAAGTAGTGGTCCTCCAGCTCCTGGCCCTTGGGAGGCTTGGCCCCGATGAGGGTCCGGCCGGCGGCCATCAGGTCGGGACGAAGGTGGAAGAAGGCCCGGTCGATCAGGAAGTACTCCTGCTCGGGACCGACAGTGGAGATGACCCGGCCCGAGACATCCTCGCCGAAGATATCCAGGATATCCGCGGCTCGCTTGCTCAGGGCATCCATGGACCGAAGCAGCGGGGCCTTCTGATCCAGGGCGGCGCCGTCGTAGCTGATGAAGATCGACGGGATGCAGAGCACCCGTCCGTTGACACCTTCCATGATGAATGCCGGACTGGCCGGGTCCCAGGCGGTGTAGCCTCGAGCCTCGAAGGTGCTGCGCATTCCCCCGGAGGGAAAGCTGGAAGCATCGGGCTCGCTCTGAATCAGCTGGTTGCCGCTGAATCGCTCGATGGCCTGCCCCTCGTCGTCAAAGGACAGGAAGGAGTCGTGCTTCTCCGCAGTCAGACCCGTCTGGGGCTGGAACCAGTGGCAGAAGTGGGATGCCCCCTTCTCCAGGGCCCACTCCTTCATGGCGTGGGCCACCGTGTCGGCTATGTCCAGATCCAGCATCTTGCCTTCCCGAACCGTTTGCCTCAGCTTCTCGAAGACCCGATTCGGAAGCTTGTCCCGCATGGCCTCCTCGTTGAAAGTGCTGCTGCCGAAGTAGCCGCTGATCGGACCCGCTTCCGTCGCAGGTCGCCCGTTGACGAGGAACTGACGGGGCTGCCTGGAGCCGGCGGCGGAAATGGCCTGGAATCGCGCCTCTGCGGCGCTGTCGTTTGAAACAGACATTTGGAGCCTCTCTTTCCAGTGAATTGTCGAAGGAATTGCGAGAGTATAGCAGAGCTCTGCCGATTCCCGACTCCGAGTCGACCCGGTCGCGCGCAGACGTCAACCGTTTCCGGTTCGCTGGAGTCCGTGGCCAGGTTCAAGAGCCGAGCGCCCCGAGCCATCTGTCGAGAGGCTTGAAGGCGAGGACGGCCTCTCGACAGATGGCTCGGGGGGGAGCTTGCTCCAGCGCAAGATCACGAGAAGGCTGCACCCATCCAGGTGGCTCACGGCGGCGCGGGTTTGATATCCTGTGCTCCATCATGATGATGAGACGAAGGCCACCCAGGCCACAGGGACAATTCGACCAGATGAACGCAACGCAGCTCTACTGCCCCACCTGCAAGCAGGCCATGCCGGTCAGAGAGAAGCTCGCCCTCTACCTCCCCTCGGGCAACCTCTATCACTACGTCTGTCAGCGCTGTGATGCGGTGCTAGGCAAGAAGGAGGACAACCAGACCGGGGGAAAGCTGATTGTCTAGTGTTCGTCTGATAAACTCGCAACTTCCCGAACAGCCCGGGAGTAGAGAGATGTGACGGCAGTCCCATTGCCGTACCCCTGTTTTCATTCCCCCAAGAGGAGAAGCCTTGAAGATCCAGTCCACTCCGATCCTAACCCTCATCGCCCTGACGGCCCTCGTCGCTTCCGGCCTGCCGGCCGCCGAGAATTCGCATTACGAAAAGACTCTCAGCCTGTATGGCGATACGGATCGTTCCATCTACATGCAAGGTTGGTCCCCGGAGAATCCCGTGGGACTGGTGGTGTTCACCCACGGCTTCACCGATAACTCCCGGAACCACCGGCGACTGAAGGACTTCCTGGGCAGTCAGGGATACGCCATGGCCGCCTGGGACATGATCGGCCACGGCACGAGCCACGGAATGCGGGGGTACGTGCAGGACTTCGACGACTTGCTGGCGGCCCTCGATCAGGTCCGCAAGTCCGCCCAGGCACAGGTGACCCAGGGCCTGCCTGTCTACATGGCCGGCTACTCCATGGGGGGGCTGGTGACGCTGCGCTACTCCCAGCTTCACGACTCC
>JAJFLN010000129.1 GCA_021772705.1 Candidatus Cloacimonadota bacterium
GTGGTCTCTCCCAGGTTAGTGATCGAGACCTGGATCTGCTCCCGGTCGCCGCGATAGACGAAAGACGGAGGCGTGGAGAGGTCCGAACCTCTGAGCGCTGCAGGCGAAAGGACTGTCCATGTCGTCAGGGCCATGTTGATCACCGGCGCCAGCAACCCCGTGGAGGGGATCCGGGCTGTGGCGATCAGCGTCACCGTGGTGGAACCGGTGGGCGCCGTGGCCAGCACATCAACCAGGAACGTCAGGCGCGCGCTCTGCCGCGTGGAGAGCGTCGTGGCGTTCTGAGAGTCGCTGGTGACGGAATAACCCAGGGGGGCACCATTGAACCGGAGCTCCGATGAGAACTGGACATCGAAATCACCTGGATTGAACACGTCGACAGTGACGGGCAGCCCCGTCTGGCCTCTCGCCAGCCTGGGTCCAGGCCCCTGCAGTCCATCGACCTGAAGTTGTCCCGGGGACAGCACGTTCCAGACCGTCTCCTGAATCGAGGCTGCCGACAGGGAGGAGCCGGAGTTCTCCTCGAAGGCTGTGATACTGGAGCCGATGGTGATACTCCCCAGAGGAGCGCCAAAGAGAACATCGACGGAGTAGGTGAGGATTGCCGTCCGCCCCGCCGCCAGCTCCCTGGGATTGGCCGGGTCAGGCCTGACAACATGACCGGCCGTGGAGCCATTGAAGAGGGGGGTCCCGGAGAGACCCATTGCCCGGGTCCCGGCAGAAGGACTGACGGCGTTTGTCACAGAGATCTCGACCTTGAGGTTCTCCTGCCCCCGCAGCACCTGACTCTGAAAGACTCGTACGAAGGCGGACTGCAGGTTTGCCGGCGCTTGCACGGTCCAGCTCGTAAAGGGTGACTGGTTCGCCGCCACGGCCGTACCGGCGTTGAGATCGTTTCCCGTCAGATCCGCCGCGATGAAGGTCGCTCCCACGGCGGCGCTCTGCTGGACATCCACCTCGTAGAGAACCAGACCGGACTCGCCAGCCTTCAGTGCCGTCGGGTTTCCGGGCATGGACCGGACGGTGTACCCGACGGTATTCCCGTTGAATCGAAGAGCTCCTGCGAGATTGATGACCTCTCCTCCTGTGGCGGCGTCGCCAGGATTGAAGGCCACCACGCCGACGCTCGTACCTGCCTGCCCGCGGCTGACGCGGGTACGGGAGGGGAAGAGATTGAGGATCTGCAGTCTTCCCAGACTTTTCACGGCCACGGTGACGGGGAAGGCCAGGTTGGCCAGGATCTGCACCGGTTCACCCGTGACGGCATTGGCGCCCTCCACCACGATGCTGGTGATCGTCGTGCTGCCCAGGCTGGAGGGGGTGACGGGGAAGGTGAACTGGGCCGTTCCACCGGCTCCGGCCAGAGAGGTGGTCTCCGTCAGGGGAGTGGAGGTCAGGTTGTTGCTGGACTTGACCAGAGTCTGTTTCGTCAGGTTGGCCGTCGCGCCACCATCGTTGCTGAGAGTCACCGTGACCTGCATCTGCTGTCCCAGGTTCGCGCTGGTTCGGGAAGCGGTGATGGACTCGATCTTCACACCCGTGACGTTCGCCAGTGGCGCGATTGTGATGTCCACTGACGAGGCATCATTTGACGCAACAGGAACAGCCTCACCCGTCCCTGAGTCGGTGGCCGTGATCAGGGCGCTGGTGATCTGCGATGTACCAGCGGAGGTTCCTGCCGTGACATTGAACGTGACGGAGGTCTGACCTCCGTTTCCAACAAGTGCTTCCGAGAGGGCGACCTGGGGCGCTGACAGACTTCCGTTCGAGAACACCAGCCCCGCGGCCGACAGGTTGGCTGTTGCCGTACCCGTATTGGACAGGATGACGGTGGTGAGGAAAGACCGCCCCACGCCGATGGTGGTGCTTACCGGGGCGATGGAGAGGATCTTCAGCGAAGCAGACTCGGTCACATCGGCGGCGAAGACTCCCCGGCCGTGAGTGAAGGCCAGGAGCTTGGAGGAGCCCTGGAAGACCAGTGCCTCGACGACGGTGTTGGCCAGACCCGGCGAGCTGACGTTCGTCCAGGTCGCTCCGGAGTCCGTGGACGCGAAGACGCCCATATCCGTGCCGGCATAGAGCCGCTGCGTGCTGGTGGGGTGAATCGCGACGCAGTGAATGGGCACATTGGGGATGGCCGTGTCTCCCGACCCCTGCGCGGAGATCCAGGTCAGGCCGCCATTGGTGGTGCGGAAGATCTGAGACGAGAGATCGAAGTTCTCGTAGGTCAGGTAGGCCTCGTCCTTGTTCGTGGGATGAACGGCGATCCAGCTGACCCAGACGCCGAAGCCAGGCAGGGAGGCATTCAACACGTCAGTCCAGGTCGGGATGGAATCGAGAGCGTTGTTCGTCCGGTACACCTCCCCGTGGAAGGAGCCCACGTAGACCGTGTTCCCCGAGTCTCCCGGAGCAATGCCGATGGCCGAGATGCTGAAGGAGGTCAGGTCGGCGCCGCCGTTGCCGTGGGTCCAGGTCGCGGCACCGTCCGTCGTTCGCCAGGGAGCCAGTCCGCCAATCCAGAGCCTGTCCGAGTTTGACGGGTCCATGGCATAGGGAGCGATGAAGAGGAAGTTTCCCGCGGACTCCGTGATCCCGCTAGTGACGGTATTGAAATTGGCGCCGCCGTCGACGGACTTCCGTATCGAGAGGTTCGTTGTCTCCGTGAACATCACGTTGGAGTTGAACCGATCCACGGCGACGTAGCCTCCGTCACCACCGAATATCTCATCCCAGTCCTTGTCCGGGCTCGCCGGGTTGAATTTCAACGTCCCGTTGTCCTGGGTGCCGCCGATGTAGACCGTTCCGGATGTGCTGGCGGCTCCGTGATAGAACTGGGTCACTCCGTAGTTGTTGTTCAGGCTCGTGAAAGTAACCGCCGGGAGGGAGCCACTGCCGCACAAGGTCGCTGACACGGGACTGCCGACGGCGGCTGCTCCGTTCTCGGTCTTGGAGACACCGCCGTCATTGCCGAAGAAGATCCGCTGGTTCGAGTCGCCATCGTAGCCCGGATCGAACACGATAGCGTGCTGGTCGGCGTGGTTGTAGTGCGGGTCGGAGATGTCCTTCCACCAGTAACTTGCGACGTTGAAATTGGCTCCACCGTCATCGGACCGGAAGAGGTCGACGCCTCCAACCCAGATGCGCTCGGAGTTCACGGGGTCCACGGCGATCACGTTGTCGTACCAGCCCTGGTTCAGGCCTACGGCCGTGCCGCCGATACACTCCCCGAAGCCGTCCCCGTCAATGTCGGCCCCGAACAGGGGGTTGCTGAAGAGCAGAGTGTTCACTCGACCCTGGGCCGTGGCGGAGAAGTCCGTCCGCAGGGTCCAGCTTGCACCCTCGTCAACGGAACGATAGACACCGACGACGCTGTCGGAACCCAGCTTGCCCTGGCTCCCGGCCACAGCGACGTAGATCTTCGTGCCGTCCTTCGAGATCGCGATTGAGCCCCGTGTCTGATTCGAAGTCAAGCCGCTGCTCGATGCGGCGAAGGTTCCGCCACTGTCGATGGAACGGTAAATTCCGTCACTCCTCTTCCAGGCCAGGACCAGATCCGAATCTCCCCGATCGTGAACGGCCAGCTCGATGAAGTTTCCTGACGACCGTGACGTCCAGGTGCTGCCCCCATCGGCGCTGCGAAACACGCCGGTCCGGGTGGCTGCATAAACCCGGCTGGAGTCATTGGGACTCACCCAGACCTTGTTGACATAGTAGAAGTCGCTGGCCGCCGTGGCAGCCAGCTGCGTCCAGCTCGCGCCCGCATCGGTGGTCTTGAAGATGCCCGCGCCTCGGACGGCATCACCGTTAAAGTATCCCTCCCCGGTACCGGCATAGAGCACCGATGTGTTCTCCGGATCCTGTGCCAGGGTCGACACGGCCAGGTTGGCCATGAAGTCGTCCAGGAACACCCAGGAGTTGCCGCCGTTGGTCGTCTTCCAGACGCCGCCGGCCACTCCGCCAGCGTACAGAATCTGGCTCGTCTGGGCAACGAGCCCCCGGGTGCGGCCTCCGATATTGCCGGGACCAATGGACGTCCAGTCGTTCACTCCCCCCCGGCTCGCGGCGGTCGCCTCTGACTGGGCCTGGATACCTTGGGCCTGGGACGCCAACACTTCGGGAGAGCCGGGGGCCAGCTTTCGAGCCAGTACGGGACCGGGACGACCCAAGCGCCCGCCACGCATTCGATCGGCCTGGAGCTTCAACTCCAGCAGGCGGGACCCGGGCACAGTTCCGACCGTGGGGCTCCGACGCTGCCGCTCCAGGAAGTGGGCGTACTCCTCCGGTTCATCGTAGCGGAGCATCCCCTTGTGCTTCCGGGCCTTCCGCTTGACCCGGGCCTGGGTCCGGCGATTCATCCCACGCAGGCCAGACTTGATGGTGGGAACAACCTCAGAATGACCAGCCTCAGACTCCCCTGCGTCTGCCCGGGCCGCAGCCGAGACCCGCCGTACTGAGGCCGATTCCAGTCGCGACAGCCGGGCTCGGATCTTCGACGTGTCCAGAGCCGTGAACCCGGCATTCGAAACACTGGCAGACAGCACCAACCCGAGGCAGGCGAGAGCCAGGATAGGGGCCCCTCGTATCCGTGCTGTCGTCACTCGTTCCCCCCAGACATCGGAATTTGGCGAGTACTGGTTCCAGACACCATGAAGAGATTACCGGAACAGAAGCGGCGTTACAACTCAACTGAGAATCGGAAGATTCTCACCAGGAGTATCATTGACCCAACTTTCACACCACAGCCAACAGCCAGTGGGATCGCCTTCAGCCAGGCTGACACACGAATTTACACAGAGATCTCGGAGATCTCGGAGGGCACAGAGGTTCTTTTCCACCCCAAGACCTCCGTGACCTCCGTGACCTCCGTGACCTCAGCGACCTCCGTGATCCTCAAACTGGTCGCCGCCTGAGCTCCCCTCTCGGTGGGCCGAATGAAATTGCAGCTGTTGCGGGAATCAAGAATATCCGGGAAAAGCAGAAGCCGTCCGCGGTAATCCGCAGACGGCTTCCGGGGATCGTGCCCTAGTCCTAGCTCAGGCCCAGCTTTGTCTTGAGCTCGGACATCTGCTGCACCTTGCGGCTGGCGTTCGTGTCGCCTTTGTTGCCGAGGTACTGCATATTCAGTTTCTTGCCGACCTTCTTGACCAGCTCACCGTAAAGGAGCTTGGCGGTCTTCGGGTTGGCGCTATCCATCTGGGCCACGAAGGCATCGAAGTTCCGGCCCGACGCATCGACTGCCATCAATTCGGTCATCGCTCCCACTTCGGAGCCGAGGGTGCTCATCTTGGGAGCCAGCTCACGCTGCTCCTTGTTGCCGAGACTGCCGACCCAGGCCTGGGCCCGGACGAACTCGGTCCTGTACTCGGTGTAGGTCTGGAACTTGGCCGAGAAGCTCTTGGCCGCGTGGAACTTGCCGAGGAAACCATCGCCCAGGCCAGCACTGGCACGGACTGTGCCTTCTGATGCCAGGTCGTCCAGGGAAGGCAGGTCGCCGATGGAGCTGTCGTCGTCATCGCCAGCCTCAGGGGCCGTGGCGGAAGCTGCTGCGCCACCGCCGCCGAATCCAGCGTCGATGCGATCTCGAGCCCGGCCGATGGCATCCACGATCTTCTTCCAGATCGCCTTGATCTTGTTGGGCAGCCACATGGCAATCTTCTTCAACTCGGCGAAGATCGCCTTCGTGTCCCTCAGGGCGTCTCCGCCAAGATGGCCCTCTTCATGGTAAGAGGCGGCGAAGTTCTTGAAGGCTCCGTCGTAGAGCTTCTTGGGATCGCCATTCTTGACATCGTTGATGGCGTTGTCGCCCTGCTGGACGATGTTCTTGGCGTAGTTGTTCATGGCCGTATCGATGGCCTGCAGAAGACCCGCCTCAACCGGCTTCACGAACAGGCCGATGGCAACGGCGGCAATAAGGCTTGCCTGGATGATTCTTCGCATCATGGTCTTCATGCCTCCTTGGACACTCTCTTCTTGGTCTGGGCCACCACGTGAGGGCAGTCCCTGAATTCCCGAGAATTATTCCGATGGAGAGGCAAAGTGTCAAGTGGGTGAGGTGAATCAGGGGCCGCGCAAGAATAAATGCGCAGAAGTCGCGCCCAGATTTGGGTCAGATTCGGTTGGTTCGAACGAGCGGGACCGGAGGCGTAGTGGGCTACGTCGAGGATTCCGCGATTGAGGAGCGGCCGAAGATAGCCTGAAGATGGGATGCGAAACTACGTAGTTATTCTTGCCCGGGTTCTTAGCCCGGCGTCGCTTATGATGACTTCTGTGCCTAGCCTCCCTTACCTCTCGGTCCACAACTCCAGGAGCCGTTCCATGACAATACCCCGTTACCGGCTGATCATGACGGTCGTTCTCTTGATGCTGGCCCTGTCTTCCTCTTCATGGGCCGACCGGACCACGCCGGGATCGCTCCCGGCCCGGCCAGTGCAGACCGTGGTCGACGAGCTGGCCTCCATCGAGCGGCGGGGAGTCGACCTGGAGAACCTCAATCTGGCCGAGATTCAGCGGGATAGCCGGGAGGCACTTCATGTCAACCGCCTCAGGAGGGAGCTGGCCCGATACGGCAAGGCGGCCCACGAGCCGTTGGTCCTGGCCACCATTGCCTGTCGACGGGCCTCGACCCTGGAGATGCTCCTGGACGTCATGGCCCGTTTGAAGGTTCGCCTGGCCCTGAAGCCTCTGGAGAAGCTGCTCATGATGCGGAAGCGGGACATCACTCTCAGGAGACCGATTCCCAGGTTCCTGAGCCTGCTGGGAGGCAAGAACCAGGTCGCCTCCCTGCTGGAGACATCCCGGGATCGGGACCTGAACCTGGCGAAGCAGGCCGTCTTCGCTCTGGCCGTCCTGCCCGGCAGAGCTGGTATCCCGGCGCTGTACCAGGCCCTGAAATCCGGCAGCGCGGCTGCCCGGAGCGCCGCCGCGGAGGCCATGGGCGAGGTGGACGAGTTCCCCGCCGTTCCACTGCTCATCGCCGCCCAACTCGACAGAGATCACTACGTCCAGACCTTCGCCCAGGGTTCCCTGACCACCTTGACCTACCGCTACAGCCCGGATCGACCGGGATACTCGAAAGCACAGCACAAGGAATGGGCTAATTGGTGGCGGATTCACGGCTCCAGTAGCCGGAACGAGCTGAAACAGATGGCCCTCCGGATGAATCTGAAGGAAATCGAGGGCTCGGACCCCGTGAAAGCCCAGCAAGCAGCGAATTGGCTCGCAGAACTCTCATTTCAAGGCCGATCTCCCGCAGTGGCCTTCCGTGCAGGGGGAAACGCCATCGTCAAAGCCATCGAGGTGGCACGATGGAAGACCTGGGTCGACAATCACGGCAACGAGAGCCGCCTCGACTGGTTTCGCCAGGCCGTGGACCGGGCCATCGAGACCTTGGGGGCCAGGAACCCGGCCGTCTCCTGGAATGGACTGTCCCGGTTGAGCGATCTGATCGCCATTCCTGAAAGCGATCCGTACCTGTTCCGAGCTGTCTGGGTCCGCACCGAGGCCTCGGATCGACAGGGAGTAGCCACCCGGTACAAGGCCTGGTGGCAGAAGAACCGGCAGACCTTCTCTCCTCTGGGCAGGAAGTACTGGTGAGGTGCAGGGCTACGGACAAAGTCGTGAGAACGCGCTTCAATACATGTCCGGGGCCATCCGCCCGAATTGCATGACCGGGCGGGAGACCGCGCCCGTAGATCCAGAACTGACGTAGTCGAAGGTGTTCCCCATTGGTCATCTTATCCAAATGCATGACCGACTTTGTCCGTCGCCCTGTGGTGAGGTGGGAGGCGCATGGGAATTCACCTATCCCAAGGTGTAGGATTCTCGGGATTGGAGGCCACTGAATGACCCAGCTGCTGAAGAAGCTCAACGAGGTCATGGAGAAGGACAAGGAGCGGGAACTCGATGGGGGAAAGACCGAGTCCGCTGATGAAGAAAAGGATGAGCTCGATGAAGTCCGGAAGGTCAGGAAAGCAGAGGAACAGGTCGCGTACCTGTCGGAGCTCTTCGAGATCTACATCTCGGACAACATCATGCTCGAGTACCCGAACCTGTTCCTGGTCAACCGCCTCTCCTATCGGGAGGTCCATGAGCGACAGGAGATCTTCGGAACCCTCAGGCCCAGCGCCGAGCACCGGGTCGTCCAGGTCACTTTCAAGGCCAGTCACGAGCTCTACGTTCGATTCTCCGCCGTGATCCTCTCCCGGGAGTTCGAGGTGGTGGCCTACTTCTGTCAGAAGGGCAAGGAAGCAGGTCGTTCCCACAAGCCCCTGGAGCTGGCCAAGTTCCGGGACGGCCCCGGAGTGGACTGGCGCGGCGCCTTCGAGAGCGTGTTTCTAGCATTTCTGGGCTGGTACGAGAAGCTTTAGGCGAGAGGGGGGTGCATGTCACCCAGGGGGTCCCCGACGGAGGGCACTGGGAGCTGTTGCCATTATCCGGGGTGCATGTCCCGTAGGGGGTCCCCTCCTCCGTTCGCCCCACTATGGATGCCCGCATCCAGGACGACTGAATGGCCGAGTTTTCCCGATCCGTTCGTCCTGAGCCTGTCGAAGCATGTCCTGAGCTACGCCGAAGGGGATGAATGGAGCGGGCGG
>JAJFLN010000130.1 GCA_021772705.1 Candidatus Cloacimonadota bacterium
CTGGGAATCGCGTAGCCTTTCCGCAACGCATCAAGGGCAAGATACCGCCTCTTGGTATATACGCCCCTTGCTCGCGAAACGGCTTTCTGGGAAATCGTTTTCGCGATTTGTCATGGAAACTCTCAGTAAACTCACGCTAGACGTTATCAACCTTGCTGCCAACGTTCTAATCCAGCTGCTATCACACGCCCGCGACGCTGCACGGGACCGGCCTACTTCGTGGCCGGCCCCGTGATACCTGCGGAAACGGAGGCCAACGGCACGCACGTACTTGATTCGTCAGGCACCGCCGCCTGCCAGCCCGACCCGTTCACCTCACCATAACCCGCTCTATTCAAGTGCCCTTCTCAGCACCGCGAGATCCTCAAGCCCGTTCTCCAGCATCTTCAGCGCACACTCACGGCAGTAGTTCTTCCGGCCCAACCCCACACGAGTCTCCAAGCAAACCTCCCCCTTGCTGATCACGTGCTTTGTGGGATTGTGTCCACACTTCCGCCGCCGTTCTGCTACGGCAGTTTCTACCCCAGCCAATAGTCGCTTTAGTGCCGGCATCTCAGCTAGCCTCGCCAACTACTCAAGAACGCCCTTGACCCTCGCAACAACCCTGTCGACCAAATCATCAATCTTGTCATGCGCATTCCTTAGTTGATCGGTAGTCAACAAATCCCTTGCCTTGACACCAACCCCGAGGTAGTCCCCTACCTCCGAGTTCAATAGTATAATGGCAGTAGAAAGATTGTTAGTACCTCTTCCTGGGAACAGCTTAGTCAATTGATAGCCGCCAACCCGAAACCCCAGTTCAACCAAAACCTCCTTTGCTGCTGACCGCACCCGTTCATCAAGCCGACGTCGGGCTTCTTGTCGCGCGCGCTGGGGTTGCACCGGCAACTCTGGCACCGTCCCCGTCCTAAGCGACGGAGCAGCCGTGAGCCGCTTCTCGATATCTTCGCGAGTCAAGCCAAGGGACTCCAAGGACAAACCTCTCTGCTCCAGACTGACAACCACGTCGTCGATCAAGGCCCTACAGTCCTCAGGCAAGAAGCCCCGTTCCACAAAGTGGTCGATAACCTCATCCAGAACGTGCATCTCCGGATGGAACCGCCTGCGTACCGAACCAGGCCCACAACTTGAGGTCGGGTGCTCTGCGAACTCCAAGCACCCCTCCGCCATCTCTGAGAAGAACCTTTCATCTCCCGTGTCGAGGCTCTTCAGTTCATCCCACCATCTGTCCACATTCAGGCCGACGTGGGCCACAATGTACGCACGATTGTCAGGATGACGAGGATCTCTCTCCACAGGGGTCCGCATAACACGTCCGATGAACTGCACATACGGCACCAAGTGGCGGAATGGGCGAAAGATGGCAGCAACTCCTAGGCTAGGATAGTCTGCACCCTCGCCAAGAATCTGGATCTGCACCACAACATCCAAGAGTCCGTCCGCGATCTTGCGTCTGACCCTATCCCGTTCGCCGTCCTTCATCTTGCTATGCAACACTTCTGCATCGAGTCCGCGTTCCGCGTACAAGGCACGTACCGACTTCGCGTGATCAATAGAACATGTACTGGCTACTGTCTGGTGCTTTACATTGCCATCAGCACGCAACTCGTTCATGCACTGAATCGACGACTCCACAATGTGCTTGTTGCACTCGGGCGCCAATGCCACCCCCTTACTGAACCATGCTTCGTCCCGTAACTCAAGTATCTCCTCTAGGCTATGCCGTCGCTTGCTGCCCCTGAAGACGAACTCGACTGATTGAGGTTGCAACGAGCGCGTTGCTAGGTCCCTTATGTAACCTTCCCGAATCGCGTCTGCGATTGGAAATGAGTATACGCGAGTTCCGTCTATTGCCTGTCCGTCGGCCCGCAACGGAGTGGCAGTGAAACTAGCGACGCGCGCATCTGGGAACCAATCGAACACATCTTGCCATGACTCAGCGACATTGTGGTGTCCCTCGTCAACCAGCAAGAGATCAAAGTAGTCCGGAGAAAACTGGTCCAGCCACTTTGCCCCGCTTCCGGCGACTAGTTGCTGGATGTTGGTAACAACGAATGCGGCCTCGTCGCAATCGGAAACATTGGCCAGCGACGACAGTGTAGAACAGCTCGGTGCTGAACCGTTGTGCAGGACGTCCGCCATCCGATAGAAGCATTCCGGTGTCGAATAATCTAGTTTGCGCGCCACTGTTTCGCAAATCTCTAGGTTCGGCGTGACAACAAGTGTCCTGGTACCGGATAGGTGGAATGGTGTCAACGCCATCGTGCCTGTCTTCCCGCAGCCCACAGGAAGTTGCACTATGGCGTGTTCTGAGCTTCGGGAGAAATGTTCATGCAATGCATGGTACGCCTCAATCTGAGGTCGCCGTATCCTGTCATTGCCGTCGAGATTCGCTTGGTCTACGTTAAACGCGTCACCTGGAAGGGGAACTGCGTCCAATCCGCGAAGCTGCTCATTAATCCAGAGCTGTTGCTGGGGGGCGGCGAAGGTTAGAGCTTTCGCATTCATATATGCTCGCTTTGCCTCCTGCACTCTATTACAATCCAGAAAGCATGCCGCTGCGCTTACGAAATTTACGGCCGCGGCTTCATCTGACCCCAGCCTCAAGTATCCCTGGGCGACACGGGTCTCAAGTACAGCCACCCGAGAAGCCAACACGAGGGCGTCCCGCTTCGGCTTAAGAAGTTTGAGTTGCTCCAAGCGGAGCAACGCATCATTCTTGTCTGCTATGAGTTGGTCAAGGCTCATGGCGATACGTCGTAGGAGTAGTACCACAAGCGCGCCTGCTCATCATCGTAGCTGTGCTGATCCCGCAACGCTTGCCGGTTAATTACGCAAACCGGAGGGCGGGGGTGGCCGCGAGTTATGTTGGGGCCGCAGTATAGGGTTTCGTGCTGTACTTGTCGAGTTTCTCAAGGAGCTGAGCCGGTCGTTTCGAACTGTGTCGAGGACCCGTCGGACGGCGTCGATGACCTCGGAGCGAAGGGAGGCGTTTGATCGCCAGGTTCTCCAGGCGGCCTCGATTGCGTCGTCTGGTAGGGGGGCTGTTCGACCGATGGCTTCACAGGCGTTTCGCAGGTCGGCTCGTCCGATTCCGGCACCGCCGGCGACCAGGGCGCCGAGTGTGTCGGACCACTGTGCCGCGAGACGATCGAGACCTCTTTGCAGGAGAGTGGCGGGGGCGTTGGCGATCGCGGTCTCATCGTCACGGAAGCGTTGGAGGGCTTCGGATTGCTGACGTTGCAGGATGCGTTGGCCACGCTGTGTGGCTCTCTGGGCACGGGCAGACCCGGCGACGCCGCGGAGGACGGCTGCGAAGTAGCGGTCGCAGCATCGGATGTGACACCGGCAGGCGTAACGACGGATGCGACGTTCTGCTTCCTGGATGTCGGCGAGAGCGTGGTTACGGTGGGCGCGCACGAATGCTTCCCGGGAACCCTCCATCTGGTAGGCGTCATGGATGCCTTCCAGGGTGAGGCGCTTGGAGCGAGCCTCGGCGACAGCCCGTTCTCGCTGGGCCGTAGCGATGTCGTCGAGGAGTTCCCGGGAGGCCATGCGGGCCGTCCCGGAGACTGCGGCACGGCCCGCCTGGAATCCGATGCGATGCACCCGCAGGGGGTCTGGATGCGCTACGGATCAAGCGACGGCAGCTTCTTTCCAGTCGGCCTCCCGGATCTCGGCTGAGTAAGACTGTTGCAGTACGATGAAGAACCGTTGAAGGCGTTCACTGCAATAGATGCTGCGGAGTGTGAGGGCCGCGGCCAGGCCGTGTTCGTGCCACCTTCGGCTTGCTCGCTTGGCGCGGTCGCCGACGACATACCGACAGGCTCCCTCGGTTGTGCCG
>JAJFLN010000014.1 GCA_021772705.1 Candidatus Cloacimonadota bacterium
TGGATGCGGGCATCCATAGTAGGACGAACGGATCGGGAAAACTCGGCCATTCAGTCGTCCTGGATGCGGGCATCCATAGTGGGGCGAACGGTTTTATGGACAGGCATCATATGTAAAGGAAACAGCGGACCACCACACTACTACAGCACCCGATCCACTATCCCCCACTTCACGCACTCCTCGGGGGTCAGCCAGGTCTCCTCGTGCTTGACGATCTGCTTCAGCGAACTCTTGCTCTTGCCGGTCCTCTCGGCCATGAACTCGGTCTGCTTGCGGATCGTGTGCTGCACTTCCTTCATCCGGCTGCTCATCTCGGTGAAAGAGCCGGAATTGGACCAGGAGTACTCATGCACCATCAGAGAGCAGTTCTGCATGATCGACCGCTTGCCCTTCGCACCGGCCATGAGAACCAAGGAGGCGGCTGACTCAACCGTGCCCATTCCTATGGTGGCCACCGTGGTCTCGAGCTGACCGAAGAGATCGATCAACGCGAAGGTGGGCTGCAGAAGACCTCCTGTGGAGTTGATCCAGAGGGTGATGGGAGCCGGCTTTCTCCGAGCCGTGGAGAGATAGAGCATCCGCTCCACCAGACTCTGAACATTCTCCTCGTCAATCTCGCCAAAGAGGGTCAGATGTCCCTTCTCGAGCAACTTCTCCTGAAATCTCTCCATTCTCGGCTCCCTCGAAGGTCCAGACATCACACCAGGACCTTGCATGGCTCCAGTCGTTCCCCGGGCCGGGTCCGGTAGATCGCCACGAGCTGATCCGCTTCGGACTTGATCATCACCAAGTCGCCCGACAGTGCTGCACGGTAGGCCGAGAGCTGGTCCATCTTCAAGCTATTCCCGTGGCGGACCCTCTCCAGCGCTTCACCCTGGACCTTTCCGGACCCGAACTGTTCCAGTATCCGGTCCGGCGGGACCATGGCCCCTTCCAGACTGTCCGTGATGGTCAGACCCGCAACCTGGAACGGCGTCAGGGCCTCCTCCAGCTGCACTGGACCCACCCGGGTTCGCACCAGCTTCTCCACGCATCCTCCCGTGCCGAGGGATTCACCCAGATCCTCCCCTAGCTGGCGAATGTAGGTGCCACTGCTGCAAGCCACCCTCAGTCGCAGCCTGGGGTAGGCATACTCGAGCATCTCGAGTCGATCGATCCGGATCGGTCTCGGCGCCGCATCTTCCACGGCGGCGCCCTGCCGGGCCAGCTCGTAGAGCCGCTTTCCATCCTGCTTCACCGCCGAGACCCGGTGGGGCCGCTGCATGATCTCCCCCCGGAACCCCTCCAGGGCCGTCTCGACTCGTTGCGCCGAAGGGGAACCCTCGACCGGCGTCTCGACCCACTCCAGCACCTCGCCGTCCAGGTCTCCTGTATCGGTTCGCCGGTCCAGAAGAATGGCCGTTTCGTACTCCTTGCCCGCCGACGAGACATACTGGGCCAGACGGGTGGCGCGTCCAAGACAGAGAATGAGAACTCCACTCGCCTCGGGATCCAGAGTGCCGCAGTGGCCGACCTTCGCCCCCCCGAGCGCCTTCCGTACAGCGTCGACGACATCGTGGGACGTGACGCCCAGCGGCTTGTCCACCGCCAGGAACCCCATCGGCTCCGGGTTTCCCCTGGCCCCGCCTGCTCTGCGCCGTCGTCTTCCACCCATGGTTTTGCCCCCACTCGGTTCGACTTCTACCGGCGGGAGTACCGTAGTCAGTCCTTGAGTCCAGTCAGGATGGCGTCGATGCGGGCAGCCTTCTCCGGTGTGTCATCGAGGAAGAACCTCAACTCGGGAACCACCCGGAGGGACACACTCTCCCCAATGAGCTTCCGGAGCCGGCCCGTGGCCCTCTTGAGAGCCCTGAGAAACTTGGCCTGCTCCTCTTCTTCCCCGTCGATACTCACATAGACGTTCAGTATCCGGAGGTCCGGGGATATCCGGGTCTCGGTCAGGGCGTGGGGCAGCTCCAGCCGAGGATCTCGGAGCTCCAGCTGGATCAGCGACGAGAGATGCCTCTGCAGCTCCCGCTGAACCTTCTCCATTTTGCGTGTTGCCATGGGTTCGTGGGATCGTAGCGACGGGCCGGGCCAGTGTCCCTCCTGGACTGTTGCCGGCAGGCAGGAGCAAGGGCACGCAGCGCCAGTACCGGGACGCCGGAGGCGTCATCGGCTCTGTGCCGCGGCCACTCAGATCCTCGGGATTTCTTCCTTCCGGAAGACCTCGATGACGTCCTTCTCCTTCACGTCCTGGAAGTTATGCAGACCGATGCCACACTCGAATCCGGTGGCAACTTCCTTGGCATCGTCCTTGAACCTGCGGAGGGAGGCAATCTTTCCTGTGTAGACCTCCACACCGTCCCGGATCAATCTGGCCTCGCTGTTCCGGACGATCTTTCCGTCCGTCACATAGGAACCAGCAACCCGGCCGATCTTCGGCACGCTGAAGGGCTGACGGACCTCGGCGTGGCCGTAGACGACCTCCTGGAAGGTCGGAGCCAGCATGCCCTTCATGGCCATCTCCACCTCTTCCACAGCCTCGTAGATGATGGAGTAGAGGCGGATATCGACCTTCTCCTTCTCTGCGAGCTTCCGGACCGCGCCGCCGGGGCGGACGTGGAAACCGACGATGACTGCGTCGGAGGCTGCTGCCAGCATCACATCGGATTCCGTGATGGCTCCCACGGCGCCGTGGATGACCGACACCTTGACCTCTTCGTTGGTGATCTTCACCAGGGCGTCGGAGAGAGCTGTCACGGAACCGTTGGTATCGGCCTTGATGACGATCTTGAGCTCCTTGAGCGAGCCCTCTTCGATCTTGGCAAAGAGGTCGTCCAGGGACAGATGCTCCGGTGCGGAAGTGGTGCCCTTCTGGACCCGGTGTCTTCGTTCCCGGCGCTCCGCAATCTCCCTGGCCTGGGCCTCGGACTCATAAACGGTGAAGGAGGTGGATGCCTCGGGACCGGAGTTGAAACCCATCACGTTGACGGGCATACCGGGACCAGCTTCCTTGATCTTCTTGCCCTCATCATTCATCAACGCCCGAACCTTGCCGTAGGCTGTCCCAGCGGAGAAGGGATCTCCAACCTTGAGAGTGCCCTCCTCGACCAGCACTGTGGCCACATGGCCCCGACCCTTGTCGAGCTGGGACTCCAGGATGACGCCCTTGGCCCGTCGATCCGGGTCGGCCTTCAGCTCCAGCATCTCGGCCTGGAGGACGATCATCTCCAGAAGCTGCTGCAGGTTATCTCCCGTGGTTGCTGAAACGGGCACACAGATCGTCTTGCCGCCCCACTCCTCCGGGACCAGATTGAGCTTTGTCAGCTCCTGCTTCACCTTGTCCGGATCGGCATCGGGCTTGTCGATCTTGTTCACGGCGACGATGATCGGCACATTGGCTGCCTGAGCGTGATGAACAGCCTCCTCGGTCTGAGGCATCACACCGTCGTCGGCAGCCACGACGAGAATCGCGATGTCCGTCACCTTGGCGCCGTGGGCCCGCATGGCCGTGAACGCCTCGTGACCGGGGGTATCCAGGAAGGTGATGAGCTGCCCCGTGGGCAACTTCACCTGATAGGCGCCGATGTGCTGCGTGATTCCACCGTGCTCGCCATCGACGACCTTGGTCTTTCGGATAGCATCGAGCAGGGTGGTCTTTCCATGATCGACGTGACCCATGACCGTGACAACCGGGGCACGGGGCTTGAGCTTTGCAGGATCCACCGGCTCGTTGGTCTCCTGAACCTGCACATCCTCGTCGGAGAGCACGGCCTTGATACCGTATTCCTCCGTGACGATCTGGGCGACTTCGAAATCGATTCGCTGATTGATGCTGGCCATCGTACCCAGCCCAATCATCTTCGTCACCAGTTCTACGGGAGTGACACTGAGCAGATTGGCCAGATCGCTGACCACGATGGTCTCTTCGAGTTCCAGGGTCCGCTGTTCCGGCTCTTTCTGGCGCACGGGCAAGCTGCTGCTGCTGGGCACGCTGCGAGTCCGGTCCTCGCTGCGCTGCCGCTGCCGCTGCCGGTAGGTTTCCTGCTTCTGCCGCTGAGCCTTGTTGGCCGCATCCTTCCGCAAGCGCTCGGCTTCCTTCTTCTGCTCCTTCTCCCGTTCCTTCCGCTTCTGCTCCTCTTCCTTCTCGTCAAACCGGAAGATGGTTTTGCCCTTTGAAGCATCGGGACGACCGGTCCTGGCTGGAGGCGTCACGGACCTCGTGACGGAGCCCTGGACCGTCCGCCCCCCGGCCAGGGCCTGTGCGCGAATCTGAGGTCCCGATCCGCTACCGTCGGCGCCATCTGAACTGCCGGCTCCCTTGGGGAGTTTGGGACGGGCCTTTTCGTAATCCGCCGGCGCCGGTGACGGGCCGTAGTAGACAAGCCGTGGGGGCGCGGGAGGTGTCACGCGACGAACTGGCTGGTTAGCCGGCGCGTTCACGGGCTTTCCGCTCGACCCGCCGGCGCTGATCCGAGGGCGTGTGACTCGAGGGGCTCGATGGCTCTCGGTTCGTTCGCTTCGATCCGAGCCGCTCCGGCTTCCGCCGGATCGCTCGCGACTCTCGCCGGAGCCCTCCTTCTTCTTCTCGGTCCTGGGCGCCTGGGATGGAGTGGCTGTCTTCTCTGCAGGCTTGGCTTCAGCTGCCGTCGACTCCGGCTCGACCTCGGGCTCTTTCTTGGCCGGCGTCAGCAGTCCCGGCATGGGCTGGCTGGCTGGCTGAGGTCCCTTGTCCTTGGCTGTCTTGTTGGGCGACCGGCTGGTCTTGGCCCGGGTGGCAGCAGGCTTGGCTGCCGCCGGCTTGCCTGCCGTCGAGGTCTTGGCCGCCTTGGTAGCCCCGGACCGAGACTTGACGGTCGTGGTCTTGGTGGCCGTCTTCGGCTTCTCAGCCGCAGTCTTCTTGGCTGCCGTCTTCTTGGCGGTGGCCGCCGCCGCAGTCTTCGCAGCCGCTTCTTCTTCCTTGGCTGCCTGAGGACCGCCGGAAAGCGGACGGAAGTACTTCCTTGCCGCCGTCACCGCCTGGTCATCGAGGAGACTGAAGTTGCTCTTCACGGCGAAGCCCTCATCGCCGAGCTTACCTACGAGTTCCTTCGTAGCTACTCCAAGTTCCTTGGCCAGTTCGTATGCTCTGGGCTGCTTCTTACCCACTGCCACCTGCGTTACCTCCACGGATTATCTCATTGGAACCTTCCTGCGCTCGGACGAAGCGTGTTACCTCGACCGGCAAGTGGTCCACTCAGCGAGACGGTGCCGAGCGCTCTCCTCTGGATTGCTGCGGTTCCGCACCCTCGCCCATACTCGTGATGTCGATCTTGACGTTGGTCAGCTTCGCGGCGAGTCGGACGTTCTGTCCTTCCTTGCCGATGGCCAACGAGAGCTGGTGCTGGGGAACAACGACCTGCACTTTACCCTCTTCTTCGAAGTAGTTCAGTTGAATCGGCTTCGCAGGCGCCAGTGCGGCACTGACGAACCGATGGATGTCGTCGCTCCAGTGAATGATATCGATCTTCTCGCCCTGCACCTCGTTGACGACGGCCTGGATTCTGGAACCCTTGAGGCCCACACAGGCACCCACAGGATCAATGTTGTCGTCCAGAGAATGGACGGCCACCTTCGAACGGACTCCAGCTTCTCGAGCCAGGGCACGGATCTGAACGACCCCTTCCAGGATCTCGGGAATCTCTTCCTCGAAGAGCTTCCGCATGAAGTCTTTGTTGGCCCGGGAGGCGATGACCATGGGTCCCTTGTTCGTCTGCTGAACCTCGGCGATCAGCACCTTGAGGCGATCACCCTGGCGGAAACGCTGGCCCGGGATCTGCTCCTTGTAGGGCATCACGATCTCCATGCCGTTGTAATCGATGCAGATGTCGCCCTTCTCGAAACGCTGGACCCGGCCCACGATCAGGTCGCCGATCCTGCCGGAGAACTCCTCGTAGGTCTTGCGGCGCTCGGCGTCGCGAATCTTCTGGATCATCACCTGCTTCGCCGTCTGAGCGGCGATCCGGCCGAACTGCTTGGCCTCGACCTCCCAGCGAATCTTGCTGGTCAGAGCAGCGCTGAGTTGCAAGTCTTCGTTGGGCAACCACTCGAGAATATTGCCCTCCTCGTCAAAGACTGCCAGCTCGGCCTCCGGAACACTCTTGGCCTCATCCATAGTGATCTCCGCATCCTCGTCCTCGATGGACTCGGCAATGGCTTTCACCTGATAGACCCGTATTCCGTCCCTGATCTCGACGATGATCTCCGCTGAGGGCCCGAAGTTCTTCCGATAGGCCGAAGCCAGGGCAGACTCCAGCGCGTCGACGAATTCCTCTCGGGGAATTCTCTTCAGCTTGTGCAGCTCGTCGATTGCCTCGTTGATGTTGAATGTCTCCATCTATCTACCCTCTGTTTTCTCGGCTCTCCGGCACGGTCAAAACTCGATTGTGCGACTGGCCCGCTTGATTTCCCCGTACTTCAGGGCCAGCTCCTCCCCTTGGTCCGATAGGAGAACGATTCCGTCATCTCCAGCATCGTTCAGGGTGCCTCGCAGAAAGGTCGCCTTGCCGACTGGCTCTGCCAGAACCACGTCGATCTTGTTCCCCACGTTGCGGCGGTACATCCTGGGGCCACTGAACGGCCGATCGATTCCTGGCGACGAGACCTCCAGCGTGTAGGCCTGATCCAATATCTCATCCTGCTCGAACCGCCCGGAGCAGATCTTCGAGAATCGGCTGCAATCCTGCAGAGTCACGCCCTTGTCCGTGTCGACGTAGAGCCGAATGATGGCGCCACGATGCCGCCCGACGAACTCGACGTCCACGAGTTCCAGGTCATTTTCGTCCGCCAGTTGCCCAAGCAACTCACGGACCTTGTCTTGCAGGTCTTTCGCCAGTAGATCCACTCAGTATCCAGTTTTGTCTCAGCCTGAAGTTCAGTCCCCGGGAAAGGAAAAGAGTGGCAGCAGCCACTCCTCGGTGGTACTTGCACTTTCCAGGAAGAGGCGATCTTATCACGACCACATCCCGAGATCAAGGATTCGAGGCCAAGTCATCCCGGACCTTCAAGGCTGACTTTCCTTTGGTGGAGCAGAAAAACAGACCCGAGACCCGACGGAGTGACCCGCTGCCTCCCGGAATCGGCGCACCCCATTCCACGCCCCCCACCGAAGCCTTGTCGAGACGGGAGTTGGTAAGGAAACTCTGTCATATAGGCTTCGGCTTTCCAGCCCTACTCTTGCCCTGGCTCACCACGGCCGAGGCAGCAGCCATCGCCTTCACGGCACTGGCCTTCAACGCCTTGCTGTTTCCCCGCCTCGGCTCTCGCTCACTCTACCGGGCAGACGAAATCCAGCTCGGCTTCTCCCCGGGTATCCTGGCCTACCCTGCCGCAGTACTGTTGCTGATTCTCACGGTTTCCACCCCCGTGGCGGCGGCGATCTGGGCCATCATGGCCTTCGGCGACGGCACGGCGGCGCTGGCCGCCTTCCTGCCGGACCGACGCAGATTGCCCTGGAATCGGCACAAGTCCTGGCTCGGCTGGACAGCCTTCTGCATCGTCGGGTCCGCCACATCCTCAGGGCTGTATCTCTGGTGCGAGACAGGGGCTCCTGCCGGGGCCGTCGTGCTCGCTTGCTCCATCACTACCTTGGCCTGCGCCTTCGCCGAGACCCACGACATCCGACTCACGGACAACCTGACAGTTCCCCTGGTCGGGGCTCCCCTGCTAGTTCTCGCCATCGGATTGACCGGCGCCGCTCCGGCCCTGCCCGCCATGGCGCTGGCGCCAGACGGATTCACCGGCCCAGCCGGGATCTCCTGGTCACTCTCGTTTCTGATCAACCTGCTATTCGCCCTGGCCGCCTGGAAACTGAACACGCTGAACGGCTCGGGAGCCCTCTCGGCCCTGGCCGTAGGAACCACCGTTTTGGCCTGCGCCGGAACCTCGGGATACGGTTTGCTGATGGGATTCTTCATCCTCGGCAGCAGCGCCACCCGCCTGGGGAGAGCCGCCAAGGTCGCCCGAGGCCTGGCGGAACCCCGGCGTGGTGCCCGCTCCGCAAGAAATGTCCTGGCCAACGGTTCCGTCCCCACCCTGCTCGCCCTCGGCCTGGCCGCCAACCCGGGCCGTCAGGACTTGGCCGTCGCCTACTGCGCTTCCCTGGCCGCCGCAGCCTTCGACACCGTCTCCAGCGAGATCGGTCAGTGGCTCGGCCGTCGCACCTATGGCATCACCACATTCAAGCCTTGCCCCGCCGGCGAGGACGGGGGCATCTCATTGGTGGGCACGGCAGCGGGCCTGACAGTGGCCCTCGCCATGGCCCTGTTCACCACCGCCACTGGCTTTCTCTCTCCGGCGGGTGCAGCCACAGCCGTCGCCGGAGCCATCGCCGGCTCCACGGTGGACTCCCTGCTGGGAGCCGTCCTGGAGCGTCGGGGCTGGGTGGACAATGAAGCGGTGAACTTCGCCTGCACCTACTCCGCCGCAGCCTTCGCGCTGCTGGTCTATCCTGGCTGACCCACCAGCCGGATCGGGTCGTTCTCTGGGGTCCAGCTTTCTCGTGATCTTGCGCTGGGACAGTCTTCTACCCGTTCACCCCACTATGGATGCCCGCATCCAGGACGACTGAATGGCCGAGTTTTCCCGATCCGTTCGTCCTACTATGGATGCCCGCATCCAGGACGACTGAATGGCCGAGTTTTCCCGATCCGTTCGTCCTGAG
>JAJFLN010000131.1 GCA_021772705.1 Candidatus Cloacimonadota bacterium
CGACTGAATGGCCGAGTTTTCCCGATCCGTTCGTCCTACTATGGATGCCCGCATCCAGGACGACTGAATGGCCGAGTTTTCCCGATCCGTTCGTCCTGAGCCTGTCGAAGGATGAATGGAGCGGGCGGCCATATCGTCTGACCCTTCGGCAAGCTCAGGAGAGGGGCCTCTGCCGCTCCAACACTGGCCCTCCCCTGAGCTTGCCGAAGGGTCGGGCCGAACGGATCGGGAGTTTCCGGACGGAAACTAACTACGCAGTTTCGCATCCCATCTTCAGGCCATCTTCGGCCGCTCCTCAATCGCGGAATCCTCGACGTAGCCCACTACGCCTCCGGTCCCGCTTAGTCGAACCAACCGAATCTGACCCAAATCTGGGCGCGGCTTCCGCGCATCAATTTCTGCGCGGCCCCTCAGACCGTGTCGAAGGAATCGTCGTGGGAGTCCGAGGCATCCAGCCGGGCCTGAAAGATCTGAGCCGACAGGTTGTGCCGCCCGAAGGCCAGGGAGGCCAGCCGCCCTGCGTCGGCCTCGATGATGTCGTCGGGAACGCACTGGCCCGTGGTGAGATAGGAGGCACCGGCTGGCTGATCGGTCAACAGGGAGAGAATGGCTCCGAAGGTAGCCGTCTCATCGGCTTTGCTGACCAGGATCTTCTGATAGTCCAGACCTGAGAAGGCCCGGGCTATCTCTCTGAGATCGGAGTACTTCGTCATCGCCGAAACCAGCAGATGCGTCTCGATGGGCATTCCGAAGTCCAGGAAGCCCTTCAAGTCATAGAGGTCTTCCTTCTTCCGGGGGCTTCGGCCCACCGTATCGATCAGGATGACGTCCTTGTTCCGAAAGCCTTGGGCCAGGTCGATCATATCCTCCGGCTTGAAGACGACCTTGACGGGCACTTCTATGATCTCGGCGTACTTCTTCAGCTGCTCCGGCGCGGCGATCCGATACGTGTCGATGGTGATGAACGCCACGTCGAGCTTCCGGTTGAACTTCAGGTCTCCCGCCAGCTTGGCCAAGGTAGTGGTCTTGCCCACACCCGTCGGTCCCACCAGCGCCACCAGCTTGCCCTTCTCGCCACGGCCCAGGCTGAGCGGCCCCCCGACGTTCAGGCGAGCCACCAGGAAATCGGTGGCTTTCTCCTTCACGATCTTGGGCTGAATTCGATCCCGATCGGACAGGACGTCCTCCAGGTACTGCCTGATTTCCTCAACGAGCCCTGGCCGGAACTCCGTCTCCAGCAAATGGTCCACGGCCTGGCCGATGTACTTCGTCTCCCGAGATGCCGGCGGCGCCGGGTTGATCACTCGAACGGAACTCACGATAGCCGCGGCACCCTCTTGATCCGGCAAGGTCTCCCTGTCAGGCAAGGCGAACAGCTCTCGGGCGACACTCTCCGGGGAGACTTCAGGTTCCCGGGACGGCTCCTCCGGAACGGGAGTCCGGGCTGCAATAATGGGCGAAGGGGGCTCCTGGGGAACCTCAACGGCCTGGGACGGAGGGGGAAGAACGGGTTCCTCCGGAGCGGGCTCCGTCGCCACCGGCGATGTGCCGGAGAACTGCTTCGTTACGATAACAGCTAGTTTCTGGACAGTCTCCCTCAGCTCGCTGATCTCGCTGTTCATCCGCAAGACGTCGTCAGCCTCACCTGGGGAACGCATCGGTCCTGGAGAGACACGAGCCCGCTCGCCCTCCGCCGGCAGCGTGGGGCTGGGAATCTCCGCGACTCCGGAGGTCGTCATCTCCACGACGGCTCGCACGCTGGGGTGAGCCTCGACGTTGGCGTCGGAAGACACCCCGTCATTCCGGACGCCGACTACTTCGATCCACTGACGTCGAAAGAGCCCGAAGAACCCGCCTCGTTTGTGGGCCGCTGCGTGAACGATCTCCAGATCTGGACCGAGCTCCTTGCGGAGCTTCTCGTAGGCCTCTTGCCGTGTGGGGGCCGTCACCTTCCGGATCAGCATTCTGGGTGTACCTTCTCCAAGCAGTTCCGGTGCTCTCAGCTGCGAGCGAACAGACCGGCAACTCGTTCAAAGAATCCAGGCGCCGCGCCGTCGAGCTCCGGCACCGGAGTATTGAAAAGGCTGGCTACCAGATTGTTGATGCAGACCGATGCGTAGGTGTTGGGGTAGAGCATGACCACTGGCTTCTGTCGCCTGACAGCCAAGGACACCTTTTCATCCTCCAGGACGAAGCCGGTGTACTCGATGCGAATGGAGAGATGTTCCCGCGCCACCTTGGAGATCCGCCTGGCCACGAGCAGACCCTCCTCGGGGCTCTTCACCTTGTTGACGATAAGGCAGACCCGGGGTGAGGCCGGGGACTCCATGGCGAGAGTCTTCAAGACGCCGTAGGCATCCGCCATGGCTGTCGGCTCCGGCGTGGTTACCAGAAGCACCTCGTCGGCGGCACGAACGAAGGAGAGCACGTTTCGCGACAGACCGGCCCCGGTGTCGATCAGCAGCACGTCGCCATAGGTCTCGAGGCGCTTCAGATTGACCAGCAGGTTCTGCATGGTCTCCGGATCCATGTCCGCCAGCTCCTGCATGCCGCTTCCGCCGGCGACGAACTTCACACCCGGAGGTCCACCGATCAGGATCCCGGCCAGGTCCTGACGACCCTTCAACACGTGGTAGAGAGTGTACTGAGGCCGGACACCGAAGAGGACGTCCAGATTGGCCATGCCCAAGTCTGCGTCAAAGGCGAGCACGCTCTTTCCGAGCCGCGTCATGGCCACGGCCAGATTGGCCACCAGACTGCTCTTGCCGACCCCGCCCTTACCGCTGGTGACGGCCATGACCCGGGCCCTCTTGATCGGCCTGTCGGCGAGAGTACGGACCAGCGGTTTTGACGCCGTCACGGGGTCCAGGGACGAGGTCCCGGGCCCTCCCTGTCCTTGCAGTGGTCGTACGGCCCGACCGTCAGTTTTGGCTTGCATCGGAAGTGTCATGTTCGCCTTCCTGGATCTCCAGGTATTCGGTCCGGTCAGTTGAACCAGCCCACAAGTCGTTCAAGGAAGCC
>JAJFLN010000132.1 GCA_021772705.1 Candidatus Cloacimonadota bacterium
CGTCGGAAGGAGCCGTCAGAACAGCTTCCACCTTTTTCACCAGATTGGAGATCGCATTCCTGTCGCCCTTGTGGACGTAGCCAAAGACATGGTGGTTGGCGACCCGGAACCAGTCCTCCGTCAAGCCCATTGCCGAGAACATGATGACTGCGGAGTCGTTGTCGAGTTCGCGATAGACCTCGGCGACCCGGGTCCCCCGGTTCACCGGGCTCTCCAGGGTATCCATGACCTTGCTCATATCGATGTCGAGGACGAACACCCGGTAGTACTTGTGGTAGAAGGCGTCAATCGCAGCACCGGGACTATCGACGACATCCACGTCATGCCCGGCGGCGCGAAGGGCTGCCACCGCTTCCGACACGGTCGTGTTGGTTTCGTCATGAACCTCGTCATCCATGAACAGAATGGATGCTGTCTTGCGCTGGGTCACGGGGACCTCCTCGTGGGTGACGTTGCCAGGGAGAGCTGAAACTCGGCTCCGTCCGGCGGCTGTGGTCGGGTCAATTCAAGTCGAAAGTGCGGACTCTGGATCTCCAGAGCTCTGCGGGCCTGATCCAGTCCCAGACCCGAGTTGGTCTGGACCCCCTTCGAAGAGACGTAGGGCTCGAACACGTCCCCGAGGTTCGAGGCGATCCCACCGGCTCGGTCTCGGAATGTAATGCAACGCTTCTCGTGATCGACGGTGATCGAACAGGGGTTCCGGGGCTGCTGTTTCTTAAGGCGGCCATAGGCCTCCGCCGAGTTTCGGAACAGGTTCTCCAGAGTCAGTCGAAGGAACTCGGGACAGAACTGCCATTCCGCCTCTTCCCCGGTTTCTGTCAGGCAGTCTCCTGGCCAGTTTCGTTCCTTCAACAGGGATTCCACGATACGGACAGGATTCATGGAACTCCAGTCCTCCTCCGTGACCTGGGCACCTGACACAACCTGACCAACGACGTAGATTCCCGCCACCTCGCGTCTGAGTCCGGCCAGACTAGCTTCCACATCTGGCGCGTCGTGGAAGCGCCCCTGAAGACGGTCGAGGATCGTCCAGATATTGGTCTGTCGGGTCTTCGTGTCGTGCCCGAACCGCTTGATCTGAAGCGTGGTGCTGGCCAGTCGATCGATGAATCTCTTGAAGGTCCTGGCAAAGGCGTCGTCGTGACTCTCGGCGAGAGAACGGTCCAGATAGCCGAGAACTCGACGGTACCTCTCGGCGTCGTTCTCGTGGGCCAGAGGATGAAAGTAGGCAATGTCGGCCAGCACATTGTTCAGCCAGGCTCGAGACTGACGGCTCTCCTCGCCGGAGAAACTTTCTAGAATAGTCTCTGCCAGTCTCGTGGCTCGTCTGGCGTGGTCTTCCCGGCCGAAAAAGCGGCGTTCCCGGTCCACCTCTGCGATGGCTGTGTCCAGGAAGTCACTGTCCTTCAGCTTCTCTCGGGAGCGGTTCCTGAATTCTACCAGGACCTGGGTCAGATCCTGTTTCAGTTCTTCTGGCGGCGATGTGGACAGATGAAACCTGAGGGCAAGGCCGAGGCACTCCAGCATCGGTGCCGGTGACATGTCCTGCAGGGGGACGCGCTCGGTACAGGCGAGGTAGTCCTCGAGGTTACGACTGTGCAGATCCTTCCAGTCCGGAACAGGGCAACCTTGATCCGCCAGTTCCCGGAGACACTTGATCACGTTCAGACAGGCCTTCAGCCGATCCAGGTCCTGCAGATCGTCGCGCCTGAGGAACCGAGCGAACCTCTGCAGAGCCTCGTGATAGCTGACGTTGCGAAAGAGGGCTAGACACTCGGCATAGTCGGTCTGCTTGTCCGTCACCATCTAGATCCGTTCCCTTCTTCGATGCTGCTTTCTGGGTCCAGGTTTCTTGTCGTGTTTGCGGTGTCGGTCGGGGCGTCTTGCGGGCCTTCCGCTGATGAGTCCCATGACCTCTCCCATGTCCCGTGGACGTCTTGTCGGATCTGTCTGCAAGGCCAGTTTCAGGAATCGACGCACCGGGTCGGGCAGGGCTTTTTGCTTGAACTCAGGCAGCCGCGACAGCTCGACGTCAACATCGATCCTGTCTCCGACTCGTTGCATCGAGACACCGAGGTACTCCAAGACTGTCACTGCCAGTGCGTAGACATCGGTTGCGGGAGTCAATCGTCCACGGGCGTCGAAGCACTCGGGAGCGCAGTAGGTCCGGTTCAAGACGAGAAACTGAATCCCCGGGTTGAATTGAGATTCTCCCTCGTGGGTCATGGAGAGAAACTCGCCAATGATGTGGCGCCGGTAAGCGGGAAGATAGCGTAGGCCCTGGAGGGGAACCTGCCGCAGGATCAACTTCCTCTCGTGGATTCCCTTGAGCGCGTAGGCCAGGTCGTAGACGAACCTCCTCAGGCCACTGGTCAGCTGCGGCGCTGTCTTGAATTTCCAGGCAGGAATGGGATCGACGGCGGTGTGCTTGCTATAGGTGTAAACGAGGACTGGCTCGGATCTACGCAGGTCCTCGGGGACGTTACGATCGTTGTTCTCGATGCGAAAGAAGTCCAGGGGCTCGGGAAAACCGGCGAAGTTGCCACTTGCAGCGATGCAGGCCGTCTCGAATTGCCGACGCCAGTCGATGACGCCCCAGCGGTCCACAGTCTGCTGGTAGAAGTTGCAGCAGACACCGACGGCGGTGCGCTCCATCGGCTCGGCTATGTCCGGGTGTCGATCAATCAATCTCATGTAGATCACCGTTGGATCCGGGTAGACGCCGGCTATCATCCATCGCGTCTGCCCTTGAGTGACATCCTTCAGTTTGTCTCCCTTCTTGAAATACATGAGCACCTCACTCCAGTGGTAGTTTCATCAATGCGTTCCTGAGTTCGGGCAGGCTCTGAAATCTCTCCGTGGGATCCGCGGCGGTGCAGCGGTCCAGCAGGTCCCGCCAGGGGTCCGGTACGTCCAGGTCCGCAGCAGCGATGTCGAGTCGAACCGCGCCACTCGTCCGTTTCGCCCGCTGCAGACACTCCTTCAAGACAACTCCGAGGCTGAAGACGTCGACGGCCGGCTTGCAGGCTGCTCTGCCTTGCTGGCGCAACTCGGGGGCTCCATAGCCCTCGGTTGTCATCCCCACATTGCCGGCTCCTCGGGGTGTGACGACGGCGAAACTTCCGAGGTCGATGAGGCAGAACATCTTTTCACTGCGGGAGACCATCACGTTGGCCGGTTTCAGGTCTTGATAGATGAATGAGATGTCTTGACCTCCGAAGGGCCTGGGTTCGTGGAAGACCTCCAGTGTGTTGCAGAGGAAGAAACCCACGTGACGAGTCGAACCCAGGGGCTTCGTCTGGAATGCTCCCGTGGAACAGTGTTTCGAGAGTTCCTGCCCGTCGAGATAGCTCAGGACCAGGTACGGGGCTGCTGACCAGAGGTGCCTGTCGTCGTTCACGAATGTCTGACCGTCGGGGGTCTGGTGAGGGCCGCGAATCATGGGGCTCACGTCGTCGAACCAGTCTATGAGCATCGGGACTCCGCTGGCGCCGCGGAAGGCCCCGTGGAGCAACATCTTCCGCTCGTGGATCATGCGCTCCCTCCCCTCCTCGACGAATCGATGGAGCGCTGCGTTGTTCGGCACGCTCAGCACGTGCCCTTCCGGGAGGCTGCATTTGATCAAGACGCTCCGCTTGAAGACCTTCGTGTCCTGCGCTTCCAGGAGTACACCGAATCCACCGACCGCGAGCAGACGAACCGGCTCGAAGCGGTCGTTGAATCGCGCCGGGAACCGAAAGACTCTCCCTCGGTTCTGGAAGCAACGGACTTGTCGGCCGATTGCTTCATCCAGTTCTTGCGTGTAGTGAGGCATCACGGTCGCTCCTCTCGCAGGACGATCCTGAGCTTGCCCGGCAGGCACAGGATCTGGCCAGGTTCCCAGTTGTGGAGATGCGGGACCTCTCCACCGGGAGCGCCATCGCCCTGCAGGAATCTCAACGGCCATCGCCCCACAGTTTTCACCACGATTGTCTCTTTGAACCAGAGGACCTCCACCTGAGCCCGGGAGCAGTACTCTTCCAGTTTCGTTGATTCGAACTGACCTTTCAGATCGAGATCGGGTACTCCCTTCGAGGAGGAACTTCGCCCGATGGACAGCGTGCGGCCCGGAACAACGGGACGGGTCAGGCCCGGCACCGGCACATCACCTTGTCGGAGTACTTCCACCTGATAGGATCCTGTCAGCGGCGAAGCGCCAGTACTGGAGTGTATCTGCTGGTCAGCAGTCGCATGAGGAGGCGGATTTCTTTTCGGCTGCTCCGGGGGGCGAGCCGCCGCGGGCTCCGGCTGGATCGGAACCGTGTCGGGGGCTGCTCCTAGGTCGCGAATTCCGGGACTGGTCTGGCCAGTCCGTCGTTCCGGTGCATCCTTGGATTCCGCTGATTGCCCTGGCTGGATGCAGAAGATGATCTTGCCGGAGGTCTTCTCTCCCGACAGTTCGAAGTCGTAGGAGATCTCACCAAAGGTACCTGGCAGATCTGCTGGTACGTGGACGGTGAGTTCCAGGGGCCTGTCGTCACTCATCATGAAGGCACTCTGCGGCAGAACGTCGCTGTCCCAGCTCACACTCGTTGGCTGACCTCCAGCGGCGGCAAGAGGCAACCGGTAGGACCAGGTCTGGCCAGCTTTGAAAGTGACTTTCCGCAGGGGTTTCTGGGTCCAATCAGCAGCCATGACTCTCCTCCTCCTAGTAGGCGCCCTTGACGTTCGAATCCCGCTCTCCACCGCGGTGGAGGTTCGAATGGGTGGATGACTTGCCAATCTTGTTGAGCTCGGCCTGCGTCAGGTGACCGTTCTTCTCGAGAGACTCCAGCTGCAGCTGGTAGGTCCGACACTTGTCGTCATCCCTGAGTTTCCTGGCCCGGCCCAGCATCTCCTGAAGCAACAAGGCGACCTGTTTCCAGTCCTGTCCAGCCCAGGCTGCTGCAACGTCCCGGTCCAGCTTCGTCAGGGAGACTTCAAGAGCGTCAGATTCGATCGAGGTGTCCCGCTTCTCCACGAACCCGTCCGGCCCCAGATTGAGAACCACCTGGTTCTCCTGCGACTGGCCGGTCAGACCGAGTACTGGAACGTCGTAGTCGAAGCGGGTTCGCATCACCATCAGGTTGGGAACATTGCTGTCCGTCGGTGTGTCTACCTTCATCTGCACGATGAAGATGTAGTTGAGAGTCTGTGCGACAGTCTGGACATTGATCCGGTGGCTCACGGAGCCGTTGGGCTCCTGTCTCACGTTGTCGAAGTACCTCGACTCCGGCGTGAGCTGGAAGATCTCCACATCCCTCAGTCCCGGGGGTAGTTCGAGCCTGAGTGCGGCGTTGGCGATCAGTGACTGCTGAGCTTCATCCAGGATCGACTTGAAGTCGTCACCGGCTTGCTCCGGCGTGTCGAGCAACCCGGTCCGTCCTCCCGAGGCCTGAGTGAACTGCTGCATTTCCTTGAAATTGAAGCCTTCCCCCACTCCCAGACAGTCCACCACCACGCCGGCTGCAGCCAGTTCGCTGTTGATCCGGTGCGCCCTGGCCCCGTCGCCGAGCGTCGCTTGTCCGTCGGTAAGGAAGCAGACGCGCTTTCCTCCCCCTTGATGGGCCTGGAGCATGTTCTGTACTGCCGAGAATGCCGCCTCGAAGTTGGTCGCTCCCCGATGGTCATTGATCCTGGCGGCGGCCTGCCGAATCCTGTCCGGATCGCTTCCGGGAGCTCGGTCGAGCTCTACATAGGCCCCGGAGTCGAAACAGATCAGGCTGACGGTGTCATCCTCTTGCAGAAAGGGCAGCAGAGACTCGATGGCACGAATGACGCCCTCTCGCTTCGTTAGACTCTCACCGGCGCCGAAGGGCTCGTCCATTGAGGCGCTCGTATCCACTACCAGCACCAGATTGCATCGTGTCACGGGATGATCTCTGACGAAGTCGTCCCGTGTATAAAGTGTCAATCGAACCGTGATGGGCTCGTTGACCAGGCCTCGGGTCATGAAGTCCCGATCCAGCTCTGATTGAACCACGATTTCTTCAGCCATTCTCACTACCTCCCTGCTGTATCCGGATTGCTCCAAGTGTGATGTTATCGTTGCTGAGACCGTCTTCGCCGAGCCGGATGAGAGTGCCTACCAGTTCTGTGAGAGAGTTTCCATCGGCTACCAGGCCCCGCAGGTGCTCCTCGAGACAGTTGAGCTTACTCTCCGGATCTGGCGCATCCACGCAGTCCACCAGTCCGTCAGTGGCGAGCATGAGCAAGTCGTCCACGGCGAGCTGAATCTGCAGGACCTCGGGCTCCTGAGGATCTGGTCTGAACTTGCGCTGACCCTGGTCGAATTCGCAGGCGCCCATGGCCCGGGTCAGGGCAGTTGAGGGCGCTTGTCCGTCGAATGTGAACTGATCGTCCTGGCCTGCGTGATGATCCCGCGTGACCTTGCAGAAGAGATCGCGGGAAGGGCTGTACAGCCAGGCCGGGGAGTCTCCCACATGAGCGATGACAGCCTGGCTACCTCGTACGAATGCCGCGACGATGGTCGAGCACATGGGGCTCTGTGGGATCGGCAGCTCCTCGGGTCCGTCTCGCCGGGAGCCGTGGCGCCCGTGGCCAGCGCCATCCTGGTGGTAGTGGTTGATGACTCTCACAATTTGCTGATGGGCGCCTTCAACAAGGTGCTTCAGGAAATCTCGGGCCACCTCGGGCCACCGATCCGGATCATTGTTGCAGTGCTCAACGGCCCTTCGCCAGAGAGGAAGCTGGACTCGATGGATGTGCCGGAGGATCTCCTCCGCTGCAATGGCCCCGGTACCCAGGTCTGCCGTTGAGACGCCGTCAGCGACCACCATCAAGGTTGCCGAGTTACCTTGTGTCCACCAGTCCAGGCGATCTTCCTGGCCTCCGCGCTTCTGTTTGCCCGGGACGGAGTATCCCCACTGCTCGTGCCGGCAGTCCGTCACGATCGGAGGGCTGCAATCGAAGGGATTCTGCCGATGCCGCTCCAGGATCATGGAAACCCGCTGGCGGCAGGAAAGGTCGGCCCCTGACTTGGAGGACGTCAGTAACACCTCCTGGAACCACCGGGTCAACCCGGGCGGGACGGGACACTCACCTCGTTCGTGACACCGTCCCAGAACATCCTGCCACTGGCCAATCGATGGACAGTACGGGACTTCGAGGAAAACGACGGCAAGGAAGGCAGTGAAACTGAACTCCGAAGCCACCTTTGGTTCGATCTCGCCCAGGCCCCGTCTCAGTCTGGGATGACCAATCTCCTTGGTGAGCTCTCGCTGGTCGTCGCTCATCCGGAGGGAGCCCGACATCACCCGTGCCAGATCCACGGCAGGACCAAAAACGCAGAGTCTGCCAGATCCATCCACCCTCCAGGCCGAAGGCTCGAAAGCAAGCAATGACCGGGGCCCGGCCGCCATTTCATCCACCAGATCAGCAGCGGTGAAGAGGGGGGCGAAGTCCGTCTCCT
Organism: Candidatus Cloacimonadota bacterium; assembly: GCA_021772705.1. Taxonomy (GTDB): domain Bacteria; phylum Muiribacteriota; class UBA6191; order JACPRK01; family JACPRK01; genus OFTM100. The sequence continues at coordinate 7,451 of JAJFLN010000132.1, forward strand.
CGAACCGCGCAGCATCCAGCTGTCTGCTGCACCATTCGGCCAGGGGCGCGGTGTCGACATTCGGATCGCCCAGCTGCTGGATCTGTTCGGGCTTCAGCCCCTCAGGCAGCAAGGCGTGTCGGACCCTGTCGTTCACATCGGCGCGCATTCGGGCCTTGTAATCGGCGGACATCCAGGGGAGCCTCGACAGGATCTGGTCGGCAATATTGACGGAGGCACTATCGCGCTTTCTGCTCATGATCCGAACACCTCCTTGGTGACTGACTGCCACTCCCGCTCTCGCGACTCCAGGTCCGATCGCAACTGACCCGCAATGGAGTCAAGCCGTCTACAGGCCTCGGTCTGATCTTTCTGCAATCTCTGGCTGCACAGTCGAGCGCTCTCGGCCCTTCGGGAGAGCAGAGCCAGGTAAGCCCGCCGGTCATCCAGGTCCCTGGCGATCTCCTCACGGACTTCTTGATGACGAGCGATTTCAGTCAGCTGACGCAGCTCTTCCTGCAATGTGTGATCGTCTGCAGAAGTAACCCTCAGTGCTTGCCTGAGATCTCCTACCTCACGGCGCCGACTCTTGAAGCTTGCCCTGGCCTCGTCGAGCTCTCGGCTCAGATTCTCCAGCTCGTCGATTCGTTCATGTTCAGGAACGAACATGAACGAGATACCTCGTGCGGTCTGCAGGGCTGCGTTGACAGCTCTTTCAATCCAGGCTTCCTGGGGCGGTTCATCCTCGGAGAACTGAAGACTGGCGATGCCGGCATTGACTTCCTCCAGTCGACTCAGCAGAGGCTCGAGTTGACCGGCGGCCGGGACGTGCTCACCTTGCGATTTCTTGAAAGTCATCTCGGGGCTCCTCTTCCTGGGGCAACCAGGCGATCTGTCATCGATAGCTCTTCCTTGCGAACCGGGAGATCTTCCAGGGTCAACCGATTCACATCGATCTCGGCCTGGCCGCCCATCCGGGCGCCCTGCTCCGCCAGTCTGTCTGCCAGTGAGTTCATGCACTCCTCAATGAGGTTCCGAACCGACCTGGCGTTTCCGAAGCCATTCCCCTCGGCTTCCCTCAAGTCGTGAAAGTACCTGCTCATGCCGGCCTCGAGATCAGTACGTGGCCAGCTGATGCCTCGGCCCAAGAGCATTCGATCGAAGATCTCCACCATCTGAGCCGGGCTGTAGTCCTCGAAGGAAATCTCCACGGGAAACCGGGACGAGAGCCCCGGATCCAGGGCCAGCAGTCGTCTCATCTCATCCGGATATCCCGCCAGAACAATGAGACACTCCTGCCGGTGATTCTCGGCGAAGGGAACCAGCGCGTTCAGAGCTTCCTTGCCAAACGACGCCGTCTCTGACGGTCCCGGGGCCAGTTGATGTGCTTCGTCAATGAAGATGAGTCTTCCGAGGCCGGCTGCCAGGAACTCCTGCATTGCCTGCTCCGTCTGTCCGACGAAACCGCGTATCAGATGTGATGCCGTCGCCACATGGGGTTCGGGGTTCGCCAGCATTCCGAGCGCGACCAGCTGGCGTGCCAGAATGCCGGCGACGGTGGTCTTGCCTGTGCCGGGCCGGCCGGTGAAGAGCAGATGGGCCAGGGGAGCCCCGTCTCCCGAAGTACCACGCAGGCGATCCAGCTTCAGGCGATTCACGAGAGTTCGAATTCGACTCTTGACGGACTCGAGGCCAACCAGCGAATCCAGGTCGTCAAGGATACCCTCCGCGTTGACCGAAGGACGATCCAGCAACTTGCGGTACGGTCCGGGCAGGGAATCCGGATCGGCCGTCATACTGTTTCTGTGAACACAAGCCTCGTGGATGGCGTCGGCCAGTTTGATCATGTCTCTGGCGTTTCCGAACCGGCGATCCCTGCCGGCGTGAATGGCTGAGACCAGATCTGCAAGGCGTTCGTCGAGGGAATCGGCCAGCTCGAGACCTGGCCGGTCCTTCAGGCTATCCCTGAGAATCTCCTCGAGTTCGGCCGGTCCGTAGTCACTGATGTGGAGCACGTCGCCAAAACGGCTCTTCAACCCGTCGTTGGTCTCCAGAAGCCGCGTCATGTCTGCAGGGTATCCGGCCAGTATCACGGCCAGTTCTCCGTTCCGACTGGACAGAGATTCCACGAGAGTATTGACGGCTTCCTGCCCGAAGTCATCGTCCTCCCCCCGGCAAAGATCGTAGGCCTCATCGATGAACAGGACTCCACCTACGGCTCGCTGGACTGCATCACGTACCCTGCCGGCAGTCTGGCCAACGTATCCAGCAACCAGGTCTGCCCGGGTGACGGTGACGGTGTGGCCGAGGGACAGGACACCGGCTTCACGGTAGATTTCTCCGAGGAGGCGGGCGATTGTTGTCTTACCCGTTCCGGGATTACCGGTGAGGACCAGGTGCAGCTGCATCGACTTTACCCAGCGCGGCGGCGGCTCTGGAACGAGGCGGGCCAGATCCTGTCGCCGGGGTGCCGGCCGAGAGGGATTGTTCTCTCGTTGATGGCGAACGACCTCGAGCTTTCTCTTCACGTACACCTTCACTTCACCCAGGCCCGTCAGCTCCTGCAGCCGGTCACGAGCTGGGCGATGGGAGCCGGAGGTTCGTCGTGTGATGTCATCGGTCACAGCGACATCGAGGCGCTTCCGCTTCACGATCTCGCCCAGGAATGAAAGGCCGAGATCTTCGGACTTCATGAACCCGGTCAATTGACGTGTGGATTGCTCGAACTGGGCTGCCTCGAGGGACAGATGTCCTTTGAGGTGAAGTGACATCAGGGAGTGTTCGACCTCGTCAGCTTCCGGAAGACCAATGAAGACAGGACGGGCGATGCCACCGGTTCCTCTGGTGGAGCCGAGAAGGAAGTTCCAGCGGTGACCGGCCAGGGTTTCCCAGGGATCGTGGCCCGGAAAGTTGAAGATAAGCACGTTCCTGTTCTCCACCGGCAACGCCGGAACGTCGTTCTTCACGAAGGCCTGGAACTGCTGGTTCAGCTCGCTCCGGGCGAAGGTCGAGAAGATGTCGTCGTTGGCAAAGATCACCGCCGTTGAACGGCTGGAATCGCAAAGCAGGCGTCGAACGAGAGGAACCATCACGGCCGGTACGGCCATGTCGGCGTACCTGAGCGCTCTCGCTACCCGAGGAGGTGCCTGCACCTGATGTCGATGGAGAACCGTGAAACCCGTCGAGTGCTCCAGCAGGCCGGAGCCTGCTGTCGGACCAGAGTCCGGTTCCACCGGCCTGCCCTCGGGTTTCGGGTCGATGACAGCATCCCGGTCCGTCTGCTCCAGGAAGTAGCACCCTCGGTTTCCGAAGAAGACGATGACGCGGTACTCGTGACGTCTCAGATGGTCGTGCATCATGCGTTCGTACCGGACCTGCAAGCCCGAGGGCAGGCAAAACAGATCGTTGGTACGGCCGTAAGTCAGGAAGATGCGGCCACGGGTCCAGGCGAAGGGGCTCGGCAGCAAGAAAGGCGGCGACCCATCGAGATCCGAGCCGGAGTCAATAGCCTGGCTGGCACCGTCGACATCGATCACGGAAGCTCCCCCACGCGGCAAAGTTCAAGTAGCCCACAACCTGGCCTGAACTGGGCTGAGCAGCCCTGCGAGCGTCGAACTGACATTCTCCCCCCCCCTTGAAAACTTGATGAAACTCCAGCGAATCCAAGCCCCAGTTTGGTGCACCACCCTATTGGCTTTCCAGAGTCCGGTCAAGCCAGGAGTCCGCCTCGGGTCCGCCGAGCAGATAGCGCCGTGCTGACGAACCAGGCCATCGCCTGTACTGGACTGTGAAGCCGGAGTTTCTGCTGAGAGCCCATGGCGATTGATGGCTGGTGCGCGGCCTTGGCTGGCTTGCTCACATGCAGGTGACCCCTGTCACCGGTCTTGGTTTGCCGATGTCCTGAAAGCCTGTCGTGTGGGCTCTGCCCACGGTGCTGGCCGTCACGGCATTTTCACTGGCAGTCGCACCTCCTGGTCACTTCATTGTCACGTCGTCATTCAAGAGGTTGCCAGCAGCGGATCGGTTTCAACAGATTCGACAGGATCACCGAACGGCGGCAGGCGGCTCGGAGGCACTGCTCTCGGCATCCGAGTCGAGTCCGAGATGTCGCCTCATGTCCTGCTTCGCCGATTCGATGGCCTCGACCAGATCGGCCCTGTGGTCCTCTCGGCTGAGGGCTTCCTCGATCATGAGGATGCCTTTCTCCACGGCGAGCCCGGCTCCCAGTCCCCCGACGGCCCCGCCGACGATGGCTCCGAGCGCTGTACCGACGCCGGGAAAAAAGGAACCCAGAGCGGCGCCAGCGGCGGCTCCAGCGGCAGCAGGAAGCTGATCGACCCGGAGATCGCGGCCAGCCGGGAAGGAGAGACCGGGGTCGGGATATCGTCGGCGGTCAGAGAGCCGGCGACTCGTCTCCATTCGGCAGCAGGGATGAGGAAGCAGCAGCAGGCGAGGGCCAGCGTGCCATAGGTAGCCAGGTTGCCGATACCCAGGATCATCCAGGGGATCAACGAACCGGCATCGAAGGTCCTCGAGGAGACGTACAGCTCGAAGCCCTCGAAGACGGCCACGTACTGTCCGATCTCGCCGAGAAGGGCGCTGCTGGTGAGTCCCTCCACCCTGACTCGCATGGAGTCGATCGCTGCGCCGACGTCGGCGAAACGAGGTTCCTCCCCCATCCAGCTCCCGACAACGATGTAGCACCCGACGGCCAGGATTGACGCGACCGGAACGGCCGCCTTGATGGACCAGGCCTGGACCAGGTAGCCGCGAATACTGCCGTCCAGGATACGGAGGACTATGCGGTGGGCGATCCAGATTCCCGGGGCGAGACCGTGCCGAGCTCCTCCGGGTGTGAGCTCTCGCTCCCCCTGTGAACCCTTGTCCTGGCGAAGGTCTCCGTCTAACTCCTGCCTCCCCGGTAGTGCCGCCTGCCGCTGTTTCGCTGGTTGTCCGGTCGTCTCTGACCGCCAGGCGATGCAGGTCTTTCTCGTGGTGGCGGTTTCTTGAGGAGCGGGAGCCCCCGATCTTCATGGAGGTCCGGTAGCGTCAGTCCGTTGATGATTGTTCCGCGCTCTTCCCGTTCATTCTCGACGAACCACTCGAACGACTTGCCCTCCTGGTGTGGAGGCAAGGGTACACCGGGCTGTGCTCCCGCATCTCTCGCTCGTGGGTAGTGGATCGGCAATCCATCCTCGAAGCCCTTGCAGGCCGTCAAGAAGGCACAGATCTGAGGCAGAGAATCGAATGTGGCTCCCTCGCCTCCGGTTCCGGCCATTGCATCCTGGAAGCAATCGATCAGCGACGACGCCTCTGCCGGATCCTGAAGCTGTTTACCGGTCTTCCTGGAGGGCTGCTCGTCAAAGGCCTCGTATGCCGCTCGCGCGGCGACTCCATCCTTCAGGTCCAGACCGGTTAGATCCAGCCGGACACTTCCGAAACCGAGAGGCTTTCCTGCTCCTAGCCGCAGAAAGGCGCCCTCGGGCAGACGGAACAGCCAGAGCAAGGCGCCGAGTTCAACGGCCGTGAGGTTGAGGACGTCCAGGTCGAATTCGAAGGTACTCTTCGGTCGCACCCAGCCGAGCATGGAACGGTTCTGTTCGTCCCGAATACTCCCGGCCCGATAGTACTCCTGAAACCGGCCGTCCACGTGGTTCTGGGTTCGATCGGTCTCCGGTTTGTCCCAGAATCCTTCCGGTAGTCCCGCATGATGGGGGTAGAATTTCCGCCCCCGGAGTCCCCTGGGCTTGCCGTAACCGGTCTTGCGTCGCTCCAGTCCCGCAGGAAGCGCCTGGCCGCCTGAATCCGAGGCCACGTAGAATCGGGTCTGCTCTGGCCGTGGCGCACCCAGAATGGCCAGAGGAACGCCGCGGGAGTCGAAAGCAACCATGGCGTCTTCGTCCTGGCAGTGAACAGGGCCGATCCGCAGGCCGCCTCGGAAGGCTCCGGAACCGTTCTGGTTGACCCATCCGAAGACCCGATCCGCAGGAGACAGCTCTTCCCTTCGGCCGGCGGGACGCAGGTTCGAGTTCTCCGGCAGCAGATCATCCGGGCTGCACTCGTGAAGATTCCTGGAGATCATCACCGGGAAGAGGCGAGTCACGGTGATCTGGCCATTGACGGTCGCCACCGCCGCATGGCAAAGGGCGCCGTCACTCAGTGTCTCCTCCGTCTCCCAGCGAGCGATGTGCCGGGACCACTCCGTTCTGTTATCGTTCAGAGCGCCTGGTTTGGACCGCCCCTTTTTCAGCTCTGATTCGTTTGCCAGGCGATAGTTCCTGATCAGCTCCTTCCAGGCCGTGCGGAGCTCGGGAGAAAGGGGGACGTGGGGTCCGCTTCCAAAGAAGACCCTCTCATCGTGCTTGTTGTCGGCATTCCTGCCGGTGATGCAAACCCACCCCTCGACCCAATGTCCTTCCCTCTCCTCCTGGCAGAGCTTGTGACTTGTCGGCCGTTCATCCTTCGGATGTGTTGCTGGTTTTCCCTTCTCGAAAGACACCAGTGCGGCAACGTTCCAGAACTGGAACTGCGTCCTGCCCACGTGCTTCCAGAGGGTAATGTAGGCCCAGACATGTTTTCTGTGCCGGTCCAGATCGGCCCACTCACGGTCCGGGCAGCCTCTTGCCCGGCGATAGAGTTCGAGCCAGGCGGCGTACATGACTCCTCCTCCGGGTCGACCGTCAGCACCCATGGTCGACTTCCCGGTCAGAAGCTGGATGCTGGCGTCTTCGCCTTCACCTCGGATGCGGCAGGGAACCAGACCGAGGCTCTTGCTTGCTGCTGTTCTGAGTCCCAGGCGAGCACCGTGGGACTGGAACACGGCCATGCGCGAGTTCGTGACGGCCTCGTAGGCGGAGCGAAGTGCGCCCTTGATGGAGGTCGGTGCCAGGTGAGGCCGGCCATCGGCGCCAGTCCTGGCCGGAAAGGACTTGTGTCCGCTGGCGTCGCTCGTGACCCGGGACGCATCGGGGATCAGCAGGGGAGTGTCCGTGGTCATCCGGACTCTGATTCTGCCCGAGAAGAGAGAGTCATGATAACGAAGGCGTGATGGCGGCAGCGAGTCTCCCAGAGGCCCATTGGCGTGCCGGCGAGGCGGGGCAGGCACGAAGCCGTACGGATTGTGGAATTCTCCCGGCAGCGTCGGCCTTCCCGGAGTCCGATGCGCAACGCGGGATTGAGGCTGTTTCCAGGGCTGTCCCACGGGGCGGATGCAGCAAGGCTTGCCGTCCTTGAGTTCGAGATCGATCTCGATCTCGTCCCCCTCTTCATCGAGCAGCTTGGCGTCTATCTCGGACTGATCGAACGGAGCGGGCTGGCTCAAGCCGCCTTTCTTCGTGGGGAACTGGACTCGACGATGTCTGCCCTTCGGACTCGACGACCAGACGAGCTTGCCTCTCTTCGTTTCACTCACGGTCCTGCCTCCTGTTCTCGAGTCGTTCCAGACCTACCAGTCGTTCCGCGAAGATCGATGTGTTGCCGTGGGAGTCCGCCTCCGACATGTATTCCCGGGTCACAAGATGGACTCGTTCTCCCCTCTGCAGTCCGGAGACGGGAGCGAGCAGCTCTCCGATTCTTCTTTCTGCCAGGCAGGTCCAGCCATCGGATCGGTTCTCTCCCATGGCCTCACCCCACAACAGGTACCGCCGCTTCAATTCACCCAGAATCGAAGTGGATTCGGGTTTCAAGGCAGTTCCGTCGGCGAGACTCTCTGCAAGAAGTACGGCCCGGCCCCTGCCCTCCGAGGTGTGGAGCCAACGAAGTTCAGCCTCGAGTCCGAAGAGCCGGGCCTCGAAGCATGAGCCGGTCTCGACGGGGCGGTCCCCGGGTCCCGTGAATCGGCCGGCTCGAAATCGAGCGAAACAACACTGTTGGGGAGAGTAGAGAAGTGCCCGGCTGTCGTCCCCCTGGAGAAACGAGGCGGCTGCCGAGGAGGAGGCCGCCTCCTGAAGGGTAAGATTGTCCCCGATGAGATAGCTGTGCAACTGGCGGTTCATGGGGTTTCCTCCCCGGTTCGCACGGCAGCGAGCCACTGACTCCAACCCTCTCGGAGGCATCCTCGGGTAGTGTCAGGTAGCAGTTCGAGATCGAGGGAGTCCCCTCCGTGCTGACTCAGATCGCTCAACGGGGTCTCGTCCAGACCGTCGCCTTCGATCTGGAAGCGCTCGATGGCGATGGATCCCATCCCTCGGTTCACGGCGAAGCCCAGAGGGATCTTCCCCTGTCCCAGATCCCGGAGAGTCAGGAACAACAGTGCCAGCGCAGCTCGGGAATGAGCCGTCGAGAGCCGATCCAGATCGATCCGCAAGACCAGCGGTTCCCACTCCGTGCCATGAGGTTCGAGCACGCTGTACAGCAAGGAATCCGCTGAGCCGCCGGTCCAGCGATCGATGGCGACGTGGTGGGCTGCGGTCCAGGTATCCAGACCTGCGGCCTTCAGCTGAACACCGAGATTTGCAGCTGCGACAGCCTCATCGTTGCCAGAGGCTCCAGGCAGGGCCTGGAGTAGGTTCCAATCGTCATGAGTAACCTCTGTCCTGGCATAACAATCATCCACTGCCAGAGCAGCCAGACCAGGCAGTGGCTGGAGTGATTCGGTCTTGTCGTCAATCCTGGACTCGTCCGAGGCCGGGGCGGCACCGAAGAGAGCCGACACGAGCGAGAGCTCGGCTTTCTGTTTCAGGAATCGCTGACCACCATCATCGGGCCAGGAGATGTCAGGCACGGGAATCACGGTCCTCAGGATACGGGCCGCATGAGCGCGCAGAGCTCCTTTCACCGAGCTTCCCGGCAAGACTGGTGACAGCTTCCCCTCTGCTGAAGTCGAGAGGAGCGGCAACGTGTCCACGGCCACGGCATCGAGAGGCGCCTTGACCATCACCGGACCCAGCGGTTTCCAGTGGAGTGTGATCTCTGCCACCGCAGGCGCTCGCCATCGAGCCCGATCCGAGCCTTCCTTCAGATCCTTGAGTTGCAGCTCTCGGGATCGCTCTTCCAGGATTCCGAGGATTCCTTCCGGGCTCGACAGATCCTCTTCCTGCACCTTCCAGTTCTCCAGTTCGACTCGCCCAAGACCTCGGCTGCGGGCTGCCCCTATCCGGATCCGGCCCTTCTCGAGGTCCTCGATCAGGCAGGCGAGCATGTAGCTGGCGAGACCATCCCGTTCCTTCCCCGAGAGTTCGATGCAGACTTCGAGAGCTATCCGGGTTCCCCTGGGCAGGGTCGCTTGATCGAACTTGATGTGCTCCGAAGCCACCCCCCACATCTCATCCAGCCCCACATGATCCCGGATCTCAACAGAGCCTCCCGCAGGCAACTGGACGGCGCCGTCTTCGACGAAAATCCGGCTGGCCATGCCCGTCCCCTGCTTGCCGCTGCGGGAGGAATTCTGGAAACCCCAGAGATCGTCCAGGGAATCATCCTTCAGGGCCGCCACACACCGAGCCCGCATTGCCCCGGCGAGGCTGGTGCCAGGAATGTGGTAATTGCCGTTGCCGTCCCTGGCCAGGGGGAGATCGGACTCGACTCCCGGAACTGCGCCTCCCACATGAAATGGGGTCCTGGCCTTGAGGAATCCCCTCAGCCGAAGTCGTCTGGATACCTGTCTAGCCACGCCGTCCTCCCTTCGCCGCAACTCTTTCGCAAGCCCGTTTATGGGCCCGGATGCACTCCTCGATCAGAACGTGAACAGCATGTGGCCAGAGCTTCTGCCTCAGGGTGCTCTTGCCGCCATCTGTCAGTTCGGGCCAGGACTCATCAGCGAGTATCTGCCACACACGGTCCGGTTCATTCAGCAACTTCCGGAGCTTCGCCCGTGCCGTGTTCGGCCACTTGTCCTTGCGATTCGAGGTGCTCTCCAGATGATCGAGCCAGGCGATGACACTGGCCGGATCCCGGGTCGCCGCGAAGCGTTGAATTGTCGCTCTGAGCCCACCCAGCTGGGTCGAGCCAGGCTTGCTCCTGGCCGAGGGACTCTGCCAGCCCAGGGCTTCCAGGCGGCGCTTGCCTCCTTCCAGGAGTGCCACCTCCCGGGCCGCCCGATCGATACAGGAGATCCAGGTCTGCTCTTCCGTCTGGCGCGCGAAGTCGAAGGATGGCGAATCGGGGGCGATCTTCTGCTCGCTCTCCGGACTGGACCCATTCCCCTCCTTCGCGGCGCTCCAGGCAACTCGTTCTGACTGGAGTACGTCGGGATTGAAGCAGACATCTCCGAATCCCTCGCTTCGCCTCTCGCCGATGCCGGCCGCTTGGAGAAGCGCCAGGGTCATCGGGTTCGGCTTCCCCCCTTCCATCTTGAATCGAAGACAGGAACCGGCCTGCAGGGCCGGCAAGCTGGGACGGGGCAGCCCCCAGGCGGTTGACCAGGATTCAAGGCGCCGGACGGAGGACGCCTGGTCGACCAGGATCAGCTTCAGTGGCTTCAGTGCCCCTTCCAGTTCCGCTGCCAGCAAGACAGGTCTCGGAGATTGCCCCAGATTTGTGTCACGAAGCAGGACATCGGACAGCAGGTGAACCGTCAGAAAACCACTGGCCACAGCCAGGCGGGATGGGCACTCCCTCGGCGATCCGGCGAGGGCGATGCTGACCTGTCCGTAATCGTCCTTCTTCGACCGGCCGATCCGGCACTCTCCTTCCAGCTGATTCCACCATTCCTTCTGCCGATGAACCAGGCCGTCGTGGAGGTGCCTCTTGAGACGAACCTCGGTTCGAAGGACAAGACCTGCGGCGAGAGCCTGATAGGAGAAGACGCCGCCGACTCTCGCCGTGGGTCGTTGCTCCTCCTCGGCGATTGTGCTGTGAGTCCGGACCTGGGTGTTCACGGAGTCCGTCAAGAGAAGGGTCTGTCCATCCCAGTGTCCGTAACCCTGCCGGCACGGCTTCAGCTGATCCTGGACGCGGGTCTCGTGCCAGGGATTCACCAGGGGGTCCGCCTGATTATCCTTGATGAAACGGAGGGCTCTGGGAACTGGAGCCCCTCGCTCTCCCGCCACTTCCACCGTGGCGGGAAGTACCCGCAGGTCGCCCCGGGCGACGGCCTCCCGTGGCGAGTAGCCGATGCCGTTGAGGCGGGTCGTGAGGTAGGGGAGCAGCATCGTTCCGGGAATGTAGTCCAGAGTCTCCACCACGTTTCCCGTGACCCGGGAAGCGACAACGACGGGGCCGACGAGGCGGAGGCGGAGCGGAATGGTGATCCATGCCGCATCGTCTTCGACCGTCGCGATCGATCCTACCGGGGTCGCCGATCCGACTTCTCCAGAAATTCTGGAGGCGGGAGGAGCGTCGGGACGCAGATGCGTCCTCAACCATGAAGCCAGGCTGGAGCTATCGGTCCCGCGTTCGACCTCGAAGCGGCATCTGCCGGTGCCTCGTCGCCGCTTACCACCCATCCTCTCGGTGAAACGGGCCCCGGCGAGGAGCAGAGCAGATGCGAACGCTCTGCTCTCGGCAGGCAGGTCCTCCGGAAGCTGGCATCGGGCTTGAAGGACGGCTCCCTTTCGGACCCGCTCCTCGAACCGAAGGAAGTCGTCCCGTGCCCTGCCGCTCAGAGGATCGATTGCGTTGCCCGGTCGGGAGAAGGTCAACGAATTCCTCAGCAAGGCCTTGTTCCTGCTGGAGCCAGGGGCCAGTCCATTCGGGATGTGGGATAGGTGGTCTCTCAGCTCGGTGGGAAAGTGGCCGGCCCGAATCGACAAAGCTGCTGGAACAGGTCTCTCGCTCGGTCCATCCCCTCTGCGGCTCGGCTCGGAGCCGAATAGCCAGGTCACCCAGGTGCTCCAGTCACCTCCGTCGCGGCCCCCATCGAGGCCTCGAGCCACGGTTTCGCAAGCATCCCTCCAGACACCGGTCAAGGTCTTGGCCGGCAGATAGGGAAGTCCGTCGGCGTCCCGATCGACCAGCCGGTCGAGATCTCCCGGACGCCCAGCACCGCAGCCGATGTGCCAGTCGGTGTCGAAAGTGATCGTGAGGAGGAACCTAGAAGGCAGCTCAGGATTCATATCAGGCATCACCTCCGGTGAGCTCGGCGTACTCCATGGCGTCAATGAGCCCAGTAACCATCGAGTTCTTGTCGTCGACGTCGGCCACGGACAGGAAGAGAGTCTCCGGAGAGCCCAGAAGTGACTTGAGCTCCTGGCCTGGATACCGATGAAGAATCAGCCTGAGCCGGGCATCGGCCTCGTCGCGGCTCACGAAGAGCCCCTCTCTCAGTTCATGAGTGAGGGTGTTGGGCAGCAGTCGCCGGCCGTCACTGGCATCTCGAGCCTGGAGGGCCCGGGCTGCCTGGATCAGCCAGTCGATCTGCCGAGGCGCCGCCCAGGCTTTTCCAGGATCATCACACTGCCAGTTGTCTGAGGGCGTGACCACGTAGGGCCGACGGAACAGCCGGGTCCGACCGTCATCGACAACTGGCACCATGCGGGCGCGGATCTCATTCAGGTCTGCCCCGCTGGAATCGTGATGCAGATGGAAATCGAGAGCCGAGCAGGGGACGGCGGCGCCATTGAGGCGCATCTTCTGCTTGACCCGCTTGGCGCTGTCGGCGAGCTTTCCCGCCAATCCGTAGGCGGCATGAAAGGGGAAATGCGGCTTTACCACGGCGATGCCGGCGCAGGCGGATAGGTGGTCGCCCAGACCGCCGCCTTGAGCGATCTTGCTGATGATGCCGCCCTCAAACTCGGGATCACCGGTGACTTCCTCGAATTTCTCGAGGTAAGTCCGGGCCAGGGGAATGGCCAGCTCTCCAGCGCAGATGAGGGTGAGGTCGTCTCCGCCGAGAACGATCGGTACGACAGGCCAGAGCTCGAGCCATCGCCGACGTCGCCGGTCCCTCAGCAGGCGCGGCTGCAGGAGCCCGGTCCTTGCCTGTTCCAGCAAGGCCTCGCAGAACACTCTCTCGGCGCAGGCGTCAAGAGCCACCGAGAACTTCCTGAGCTGGTCGATATAGTGCTCGTTCCCCTCGGGGCCATCGACGCCGATGGCCCGATGGAACTTCAAGAAAAGCGCGCCCAGACCATTGCCATCGGCATGGATGACCCCGAGCCAGTCAAGGGAGTCTTCGATCTCGGCGAGATCATCAGTCTTGCTGGCAAGGTGCAGGGCCTCGCCCCTCTCGCTCCGCAGGACTCCCATCCGCCGCATGGCTTCCCTGGCTGCTCTCTCCTTGGCAACGCTGACGGCGGACTTGGGCTGCCCTTTCTTGCCTGCATCTCTGGCTTTCAGATCGTCCTCGTCGAATTCCTCTGCAGGCAAGCCGCTCGTGGCGCACTCTTCAATCACGGGCAGACGGAGCATACGACCCGCAGGTCCGGCAAGTGACCATCGTACTCTCTCGTGCTCCTCGTGTAGCCGTCGAATGGCCGCGCTCACTGGCTCCGCGGCCAGGTCAGTCTCGACGAGGGCCCCCGAAACATGGAGTCCTGGGGCGTCGGAGAGGGCTTTCCTGGTGACCTCCTGGACGATCCTCCGGCCCGTTTCCTGGGAGCTCGCCAGCAAAAGAGCTTTCCCCGACGTACACATGATCGGCTCCACCGATGACCCACCGGCGAGGGTGGCAGACCCGGGCAAGTCTCCGAGCCAGGCCCGGAACTCCCGAGGTGAACCAAAGCTCGGGGTCCCTGGAACCGCACTCCTCAGGCACGACATGACGGAACTTGTTCCGACATCGAGGGTCAGCTGCGAAGCGCCCACGTTCTCGCGCAAGCGGTTCGTGGCGAAGATGAATTGCTGGTTCCCGGAAGTTTCGATCAGGACCAAACAAACCACGGCAGATCTTCTCCTTCACAAGTCGAACCAAGTTCCTGTCAAGGCAGTCAAGGGTCGATATGCAGTTATTGCAGTAACCTCGAGTTTCAATCTGAAAATGACGACAGAACCGGGCAAGCATCGACGCCATTTGCGAGATCCTGCCACGAGCAGAACCGCACAATGTTGACTCCAGGAGAGTCAGCGGTTCAGGCGCAGGTTTCAGGAAATGTGAACTGAAGCGAATGAGACGACACTGGACGCCCGATAACAGCCGAGTTCTGATGATGTCGCAATCTCCTCTGACGAGGAGGGGCGCGACAGCCCCCCAGCGAGAGCCTCTACTGTCGCGGGTTCTCCAGGCGAAATCTATCACCTCCGATTCTGGAAGCAAGAAGTTTTTCCTCTGCAGGGCTCTGTGACAGGGAAGTCCGCTTCAGTTATGGATTGCTCCCCCGCGTCCCCCTCCGGCGACAGCTTCGGCTGAAACCGATCCACCGAAGTGAGTCTCTCTTCAGGTGATGAACCAAGAAATGACCGAGAGGAGACGGCACCGATGGGAATCCTGAAGAAGAGTCAGCCTGGCGTTCTGGAGCGAGTGATGGCTCCGGGAACTACGGAGAACGTCCTGGCGCGCGCCACCTTTGACCTGTTCGGTCAGGTTATCCTTCCTCTGGTAGTGGAGGAGGTGAAGGACAGAAGACTGCAACGGCGGGCAGCTGAGAAGCGGCAACAGCTGAAGGAGATGAGGAAGCTGCTGAAGAAACTCTGGCCCGACCTGTCACCGGAGGAACGGCGGGAATACACGGAACGGATATGGGCTCACTACGAATTGTGATCTCCGGATTGCCCGGGAAGGAGAGGTCGTGACGATGAGCAGGAGGAAGCGTGGTTTCGCAGTGGGAGTACCGGCGAAAGGTCTTGCCGGGGTCTCCCTCGAGGGCGGAGCAACCGGGACCTCCAGGCCTCGCTGGGAATCGTTAGCTGGAACTCACCGGGAATGCGGGGGGCTGATAGTGCCGGGTGTCGACTTGCCGGGACACCACCAGGATCGATCCGAGAGAACTCGAACGAGGAGGAATTTCAGATGCTGAAAACATCCATTCAGTTTGGCTACTCGAAGCTGTCCAGGAAGGCACCCACAGAGGGGCACCTCATGGTCTCTCTCCAGGCAGAGGAAGGGAGCGAGAAACGGACCCCGGTCTGCGTGGGTCTGGTCCTGGATCGGTCTGGCTCCATGTCCGGCCAGAAGATGAGGTCGCTGCAAGTCACGGCTTGCAAGCTGGTGCAACATCTCACGCCGCAGGATCGGGTCGCCGTCATCGCCTACGATTCCCGAGTTCAGGTTGTCCAGGGGTTGACCGTCCCGGCGAACAAGGAAGCGCTCCAGACTGCCCTCGCGTCGATCCAGACCGGTTCGACTACGAACCTCTCAGGAGGCATGCTCCGGGGATTCGAGGAGATCCGGGCCCCCTTCGACGGAGTGCGGCGAGTCCTGTTACTGACAGACGGGCTGCCCAACGAAGGCGTCGATGACCGGGAAGGACTGCTCCGCCTGGTGAACGGCCGGCCGAAGGAAACCACGCTGACGACATTCGGATACGGCACTGACTGCGACCAGGAACTGCTGGCTGACCTGGCACGTCGAGGCGGAGGCAATTACTACTTCATCGACGGCGTGGACACCGACGCCGTGTTCGGACGGGAGCTGGGCGGACTGGCGAACTGCGTCGCCCAGAACCTGGAGATCCGGGTACTCCCCACGCCGGGTCTGGAAGTCCTGGAGGTGCTGAACGACTTCGACGTCAGGGAGGATGGCGGCGCGTGTGTCGTCACTGTCGATGACATCCATGCCGGCGAGACCAAACATGCCCTGATCCGGTGCCGAATCACGCCGCCTGCTCGACCCTCGGCTCAGGATTACCCTCTGGCCAAGACCCAGGTTGGCTGGAGTTTGCTGGCCGGTGGGGCGAGGGAAGAGGACGAACTGGTCGCCAGGGGCCGGTTCGTGAAGAAGGCCGACGTGGATCAGGAGGAGGCTCTGGCTGTGACGGAGCAGGTCGATATCCTTACAGCGGCCCGGCAGCAGTGGCTCGCCGTTCAGGCGGCCAATGCCGGTGATTTTGACCGGGCGCAGCACCACGCTGCGTCGAGCCAGGGCAGTCTCGCCCGAAGCGCCGGTCGGGGATCGTCGTTAGCCCGGCGGCTCGTGAGCATCCTTCCCGGGGCGGGGCGCTTCACCTCCGACCGCTACTCGCCTGCCTTCGGCGCCTCGATCTCCTCCCAGGCCCGAGGTGCCTTGAAGAACCGGCGTACCAGTGCTGGCGGTCTGGATGATGCCTACTCCAACCTTCAAGCCGAGGAGATGGTTCGGTCCTTCGACGAGAGCGACCTCGGGGGAGACGGAGATAGAGACAGTCAGGACCGGGCCAGGGCGGTCTTCGAGAAGCGCCGGCGTCGGCTGTCCTGACTCCGAGGCCTCTGATCGACGCGCCGGCCCCCGGCTCTCTTCACTCAGGCCATCGGTCACTCGATGGCCCGCCCGAGAGTCGCCTGTCTCAGGAGAGGGAATCCTGACGAGCCCGCTTTCCCTCCGGCGCCACCGGACGGTATGGCATTGGTTCACTGAGTCTTCCCATCTTCGGCCTGGATGACTCTCTCGAGAATCTCGGCCACCTCGTCGGGTTGTAGCACACTGCCCTCAGGGCGAGGCCCTCCTCCGACGGAGCTGCCTCCGCCCCAGTGAGACGAGTCGTCCTGAGAATCTGTCCGTTTCGCCTGCTCCGCTGCCGTGAGCTCCGAGTACAAACTCTGGAGCGGGAAACGATCCACCAGGTCGGATCGTTTCGCCAAGAGGTAGCGGTAACGGCCACCCTCAATGGGCACGGCGGTGACGATCCGATCGTGGCCGAGCTTGTAGAGCGCTTCCGATGCCGGACGCCCTCGGACACCAGCAACGGCAGCCGGATACTCTGCCAGAATCCACCCTGAGAACTTCTGGATCGAGGGGAGCGGCGGCGATGCGACCGTGACGGCGGGAGTCTTCAGATGCTGCCGCCACCACTCTTCGAGCGCAGACAGGGTGCGATCGAGCTGCTCGTACGCGTCCAGATCGGCCCCTTCCGCCTGGCGGCAGTGAGCCAGAATGGCGGAGTGAAAGTGATCGAGTTTCGCCGGATCCTGCGACGGATAGGCTGGACCGTGGGCGTCGGCGCCCCCCACGGCCCACACCAGGGGCCGTACCTTTGCGAGGGACGTCCTGTTCCTCCATCGCCGGTGATGACGGAGAAGCCAGATTGCCAGGATCGTGTCGCCGTCGAGATCGTTGACGAGTACCCGCATCCCGGTTGGGTCGAGGCCGACGAGCAGCGCATCGAGGACCTGTTGACATGTGGCGGTCGTGACGAGACGGAGACACTGGCCGTGATGATCGAATGAGTAACGACGGTGTTCCGGATCGAGCTGCGGTCCCTGCACAGCGCCGTCCAGGGCGATCGTTCCCGGTTCCAGATCGTCGAAGCACCAGACCCTACCCGGCTCGAACCGGATGGACATGGGTGTCTCCCCATCGAGCTCGAGGCGTTTGCTGCGTCGACGACGTCCGGCGCGTACCTTCTTCGACGGGCTCTGTGCCTTCTCATCCAGCGCAGGTGGATCACCCGCGCACCCGAGCTGGAGCTGGCCTCCGCTCCATCGCAACGCTCTTACCCGTATCGACCTGCCGCGGAGCACAGTGCCTTCTGGCTCCTGGCCAAGCTGAATTCTCCAGCTTCGGGGCAGCTGGACGCGCCCGACCGTTCCCTCAAGACCCAGAGCGGGTAAGTCTACGTGGAGTCGCTTCGTCCTTTGGCACCATCGCGTCACTTCGGCGACATAAACGTCTTGCTCCAGAGAGGTCGCCAGTCCGGTTGGCGGCCTCTGTCCGTCCAGGGTTGCCTGCAGCCATTCGGCGGAGCGTTCCAGATCCTCCCTACCCACGATCTCCAGTCCAATCCCTCTCGAGACCCGGGCAATTCGCATCAGCTGTGACGAACCGAAGCGAAAGTTCGAAGTGAGCACCAGGCAGCGGCTGTGAGTCCCACCGGATCCCGGAAGACCCAGGTGACGGGAAGGTGGTGGTCGCCAGGATGCATCGAGCCCGGAGTCCTCCGATCAGCCGGTACATGGCCTTCATCTCGAAGATGTGAGGCACGATCTGGCCGAAGTCGCTTCGGGCCTTGCAGGAGATCCAGACCAGGTCGGTTCCATGCACGCAGACGACATCCAGATCTGTCACCTCGTCGGTCGCTTTGGTGCCGCCGTAGATCTTCAGCCCTCGCTCGACGGCCCGCAGCTCCGGTATCCTCTCGACCACGGACTGGACATACTCTTCCAGCCATCCTCCCTCGAAGAAGAACCGGGCTCGGGAGGCTTCCCCGATTTTCCACCGATTCGGAGACACTTCCTGTAGCAGCCCCTCCTGCGCCGCTGCGTGCAGGACCCGATCCTGCAATTCGCAAGGCACCTCCTTCCTCCGGATCGAAGCGCCCGGCCTGGAGAATCGAGCTAGCCTTCGGAGCACGTCGAGGAATCCGCGAAGCCGCGGGTAATGCGCACCCAGCAGGACGGCAGCCCGGGACGGGGCGCCAGCCGTCGGGTCCACCACGGCCCGGTAGCCGCCGGCCTGCCAGGCAATCAGCTCGGGTACGTCCGGTACGGCTTCGGAATGCACCGGGATGGGAGATGCTCCATCGGGAAGCAGGAAACGAAGCTGCCGGCTCTCGGCGTCGAGATAGGAGACGGGAGCTCCGCCGGAACGCTGAGCCAGCTCCAGGATTCCAACGGTCGTGGGCTTCGTCCCGGAGGTGGCGGAGAACTGGACCCGATCGAGACCGACGCCGAGACGCGCCAGTCCCCGATCGAGATCGTCGGTCACCTGACTGGCGGAGTGAACGTCCTGCAGCACCAGGGTCCTGACGGGCACTTCACCAGCCCGTCCAGCCAGCCGCCCCGCAGCCTGCCGGGATCGCTCGTCGTCGGATCGGAGGATCACCACCTCCCGGTGTGGGAGGACCCGGAGGGCCAGGACGGCGGGCGTCAGCTCGATACCGACCGTGACAGCAAGGACAGGACGATCGGAGACGACGTTGTAGTCGACGGTCCCGGCAGCCAGCTCACTCATCATGGACTCAGCGACGTCAGCAGTCACGTCCGGCAACCTTCGGAGTGAAGACGGCGAGTTCACCACCCTTCAGCCCGAGCCCGTTCAGGACTTCCGGAGTAGCCTGGACCGACTGCGTATTCGTCGCCTGGCATTTGCCAAAGGGGACCCCCGAGAACCTCGCCGGTGCACCCCGATAACTACAGGTGCCGGCGTTGCTCCGGTAGGCCTTTGGACTCTGACTCTGGTTCATGGACACCATCGTGGCGCCTGCCGGCGCACGGTCGCAATGTCCAAGAATACAACGGGCAAGTCAGCCCACGATAGTCCGAACCGACTGGTTCTCCCTTCGAGTCGAGCGGATTGCCCACGTGGCACCCACGCCGTCTCCACCGAGCCGAGGGACCGGATCGATCCAGAGCTGCACGCTCCTGAGCGCAGCCGTTCCAGGTGAACTGTCTGGCTGATCCGTGGTCAGGAGACTCTCTGGAAACCGGCACCTCCGGAATCGACTCCTTTGCACGAAGGGCGGGTCATCGGCCCACCCCATGACGAAGGAGGGGAACTTGGAGAAGATAGTCCTAAACATCCCCCGGAAGAGGCCGGATCGGCGAGTCAAGGACAGCCGACGCGGCACCTGGTTTCACCGAAACCATCGGCGCTACAGGCGCAAGGTGAAGCACACTCAACCGGATCACGAGTGAGCGTACCCACCAAACCGACTTCGAAGTGTTCCGGGTAACGCTTGCTCGTTCGATCCAGTACGCGGCGCCCTCCCTGCCCATCTGGCCTCTGTAGCGGGGATGGGATGTTGCGACCGGCCACGCAGTAGAGACGAGGGCGCAGGCTGCCGCGTTTCAATCCTCTGTAGCGAGCAGGGGGTGTCGTGACCCAGTCTGTAAGCTACAGGACGTAGCTGGCCTTCCGTTTCAATCCTCGGTAGCGAGGAGGGGGTGTCGTGACCCACCAACCCCAGCGCGGTCATGGTGTTCTCCGGACGTTTCAATCCTCTGTAGCGAGGAGGGGGTGTCGTGACGCACGGGACTCGAAGAGGATCGAG
The DNA here is from genome assembly GCA_021772705.1 of Candidatus Cloacimonadota bacterium. GTDB lineage: Bacteria > Muiribacteriota > UBA6191 > JACPRK01 > JACPRK01 > OFTM100. The sequence continues at coordinate 27,367 of JAJFLN010000132.1, forward strand.
AGGGAAACCTGGTTTCAATCCTCTGTAGCGAGGAGGGGGTGTCGTGACGGGAAAGAACCTCCACTCCAAGTCCCCGCAGGTGCCGTTTCAATCCTCTGTAGCGAGGAGGGGGTGTCGTGTCCTCCTGGCAGATCTGCATGTCGTGGAGAAGGGGTGGTTTCAATCCTCTGTAGCGAGGAAGGGGTGTCGTGACGCACTCCCACCCGTTTTCAGAGGTGAGGGCCTGAAGTTTCAATCCTCTGTAGCGAGGAGGGGGTGTCGTGACTCAGACAATCAAGGCCGACGCCTTCACCACTGACCCGTTTCAATCCTCTGTAGCGAGGAGGGGGTGTCGTGACTCATGCGCATCATCGACGGCCTAGCCATCCCGGTGGAGTTTCAATCCT